>USCU01000098.1 GCA_900553335.1 uncultured Ruminococcus sp.
AAGACGTTCACAATCCTTTTCGCTGTCGCCTATTCCTACGCCAAACAGCACAAGATATCCCTTTGAAATATCTCCGACTACTTTTCCATCGACCTCGACTGACGCCGATAAAACTCTTTGTATTACAATTTTCAAAATATCATCTCCAAGCATTTTTTTCATTGTAACACGCTGTCTTTACGCTTGCCAAATTTTTGGAATTTACCGCTTAGATGAAATTTTACTTTTTGTCTTGACAAACAACTTTAAAAATGCTATCATATATAAGTTATTGGAGAAGTCGCCTAGTCCGGTTTATGGCGCACGACTGGAACTCGTGTATGGGTTTGTAGCTCATCGAGGGTTCGAATCCCTCCTTCTCCGCCAAATATGCAAAAACGCCCTATTTTAGGGCGTTTTATTTTTGCTTACACGTTTTTTACACGATTTTATTCAAAATTTGTACTGCTCGTTCTTCTTCTCGTGGATATAAATGCGAATAGGTTTCCCATGTCATACTGATTTTTGCATGTCCTAAACGCCTTGCAACTTCCTGTATGTTTATCCCCTCGTTTGCCAAAAGGGAAGCATGAGAGTGCCGAAAATCATGCACACGGATTATTTTTACTTCAGCTTGATCGGCGTATCGCTTAAGTTCATTTTGGATGCTGGTATCTCTTAGCGCTTTTGTGCCTCCGCATATCAAATAGCTGTCGTTAAATCCGTCCATTGACTGACAACGTTTGTAATGTTCATCTAATACATTTTTTAGCGGTTTAGGGATTTGTATAGTCCTTATGCTGCTTTTGTTTTTAGGTGGCGTTATCCGGTCAGCTCCTTTTAATTTTTGCGCTAGGCTTTTGGTTATGATTATATAGTCATCCATTATGTCCATCCATTGCAGGGCGTGTATTTCCCCTTTTCTCATGCCTGTATAAAACGCTATGTTAAAAAATACATAGTAATGCCATTTGTGCATATAGCCCTCATTTTCGCTCTGTATGGCGTTTTCTCTTGCTGCTTGGATAAATGCTTTAAATTCTTCTGCGGTGTAATACTGCATCTCTTTTTTTATTTCTAGGGGCGCTTTAAAATTGCCGACAAGTGACAATGGATTTTTCGGTATGTATTCCAGTTTGACAGCATAATTCAACATTGCACAAAACGCACCGTATATATTTTGTCTTGTGACTATTGACAATCCCAGCTCTTCAATTTTTTGCTTCCATTCCTGCAATTTTGGGGCTGTTAATTTATCTATTCTCGTTTCGCCGAGATGAGGTATAACATACCTTTTTATAGTACGGCTCGCCGTATCAAGCGTTGTTTCCCTTACCTCGTGACGCTTTGCTTTTATGTACTCCTCGTACAGATCGTTGACTGTCATTCTTGCCGTAGGTGTTTCTTCTTTCAGGCTGTAGTTCAATTCACGCTCTAGTTGCTTGGCATCTTCCAGTCCGTAGGCTACCCTGTCGATCTGTTTAGCCACATTAAAATTATCTATGTAATTTACACGCACACGGTATTTTTGCTTACCGTCTTTCTTGCCTTTCATTTTATAAATCGGCATAAAAATCCTCCTATTCTTGACATACAAAATTTGATGTGTTAAAATAAAAGGGCAGAATTAGCCCCTTAACTCCTTTTACTGGAGATTTACAACGTTCATAAATTGGTTAATTCGCTTGCCCTTTCGGTGCGCCAACACCGGGAGGGCGTTTTTGTTTTATATTTATAATTATAACAACGATTCGTATTCAGGAGTGCAGAATGTAGTAGACATGCTGTCAATACTCCAGTCCATTACTATCGTCTGATTCTGCAAATGCCATACTGTTTTTATGGAAAAATCACCTAGTCCAAACGCTTCATTCCACATTGCTTTTTGATTTTTATATTCTTCGTCGTTCCATGTAATCGTTTGAGATTCCCATGCTCCGTATTTTGCTTTTATTATATCCCTATATGTAACATAATAATCATAATACAATGCAGGATCGTAAGCATCAGTTATTTCATCCAACATCACCAAATATGCTTTTAGTTTTTCATCTTCATACAAATAAACATAATCAACATAACTATCACTAAGACTATAATAATCCTTATCCATTTGGGCATATACAATTCCACTACCGCCATCAAGATCAGTTGAACTTCTTGTATCCTTCTGTTCGACTTTTCTCTTATTCATATTCCACGTTATTCCATCCGGCACAACTAAATAATCAGTATTGAACAA
Source organism: uncultured Ruminococcus sp. (assembly GCA_900553335.1). GTDB lineage: Bacteria > Bacillota > Clostridia > Oscillospirales > Ruminococcaceae > UMGS1601. The sequence goes on from USCU01000098.1 coordinate 2,222, forward strand.
GTAATCAAACGTATACATGGTTTCAGGGGTTGTGGTTGTAGTCGTAGTTGTGGTTTTTTTAGTTGTTGTAGTTTGCTTTTTAGTCGTTGTTGTAGTCGTAGTCGGCTCGGCTGTAGTGCTTGTAGTAGTCGTAGATGTTGTTGTACTACTCTCCGAGCTGCCTTTATCATTGTCGCACGCACTGAACGACAGTACACATACTGCTGCTAAAACGATTGCTAATAACTTTTTCATAAAATTTCTCCCTTCGACATTTTCCGACATCGTATCATCAAAAAATGCCTTATAATATATTTTGTAACAGCGTAGGAGAAATCTCTACGTTATCGCCTTGACAGTATTCGCAGTACTGTCGGGGCGTTTTGTTTTATTCCTTGTAATATTTATCTCTTATTTCGATTATATCATCTGTTTCACCTGCAAACAAATCATACTCAAAACTATGTATTTCCACTTCTTGAAAAAGCCAATATTCTTCTGCTGTCAATGCTGCTGCCTTCTTGCGTGGATCATCGCCAGTATAAACAACTTCCTCATCCTTAGTGCTATTTTTAAGACTTTCAACACGAGATTCAAGCATATCCAACTTTTCTTCAGCTTCGCTTTTGGTGATGTCTGCATTCAAATAGTCATTTGCAACCTTTCCTAAAACATTTTTTATATCCGCAAGCTCACTTTCAACTTTACTTAGTTCTTGGCTATCATCGTCACTCTCGCACCCTGTAAAAGAAAATAGCATAATTGCTGATAATAAAATTAATAGTGGTTTTTTCATATGTACTCTTCCTTAACTATCCTCGCTGAGCTACTCAGCGAGGTTTTTTTGTTCGTTTATAAATTTCTCAAAATTTCTATATACTTGCCGTTCTAACGGACTTAGCAAAAACCTATTTCGTTTATATAACACTTCCATTCGATCAGCTCGTATCTCTGATGCCTCGTGGGAAATATCGCAAAGTTGTGCAATTTTCTCAGGCGTATGCACATCTAATGCCCATAGCACACATGCAGGAGCAAGCAGCCTAGAAGCAAATATATCCGCCTCAGTTTCTTCCTCTTTTTTTAATTCAAATGTCCGTGTATAAACGCCGCTGTTGTTTAATTTGTGACCTAAAACAATATGTCCTAGTTCGTGTGCTACAGTAAACCTACATCTTTGCTTAGACTCTGCATCATTGTAAACAATTTGCCATTGATCATTTAATAAATAGCTCTTTCCGCTCTCTTTAGACGCGAGCTTATGGGCTGTGCTGTCTTTTATAACTTTTATGCCTAAGGTTTTAGCTATCCCTAAGACCTTTACAGGCAACGAAGTTATATTGTAATCAATTAAACATTGCCACGCTGAATCCCTTGCGTTTTTATATTTAGCATAAATCAAAAATATCACCTCATTAAGGATTCTACCCTCAATGAGATTGTTTATTTGTTTTGTTTTAGATAAAATCAAAAATCCTCATCTGTTTCAGGTGCATTGATTAATTTTTCGTATTCTTCTCTTGTCATTTCTTCGTATCTTATCGGCGTTTGACCGTCAACGCTTCGAGCTGCCGTTAGCACTTTTATTGTTTCAGGTTTACTTTCAGCTGTGCAACGGTTGTATTCTATATCTAAAGCAGTATCAATTAGTTCTTTACCGTACTCATCAAGGGTGCGGTATTTTTTTATATGTTGTCTTTCGTTAAAGGTAAACTTTTCTTCCTCCATATCGTTAATATTGTCTTGAAATAAATAATTAGCATCTGTTTTTAAAACTTCAAACAATTTTGTCATATTTTCTATTTTAGGATAGCTAAACCCCGATTCATAATTGCCTATTGCACCTTTCGAAACACCTAAAAGCCTAGCAAGTTCTTCTTGCGTAATGTTAATTTCTTCTCGGCGTTCTTTAATTCTGCTTCCGATTGACACGAAATCACCTCCAACACAAACATTTTAACTTAATATACAGTAAAAGTCAATACAAAAGTACAGCATAATTGAGATTTTTGTAATAATTCACAAAAATACATACCTCGTTTTGTATACATTTTTCTCAGTATTACTGTAATTTTCTATTGACAACTCAGTTATATTGTGGTATCATGCATGTATACTCAGATATACTGAGAATGTGTACAATGGAGGTGAGAAAAATGGATAAGTTACAAATAAAGGTAACGATTAGGAGTTTGAGCCTTTTGGAAGAAGCAATAAAAAAGATTAACGAAATAAAAGGCAAACACCTCTACAATGCTCATAGCGTAGAAGTCATTATAGAGGTGCTTTCTTAAACTATCCACGAACTTCGATAGAAACTATAATCCTAGAATCTATAACAGCGTTATTTTTGCCTTGCAAATATAGATTTCTATACAATGGGATATTTGCAGTTAGCATTTCGGCATTTGCTATTTTAATAATTGCATTATTGGATTCATACGATATAGTTTCTACACCTTCGTAGCAAATTTGGATAAGTTCATCGCCTATATTGCTATAAACGATTACTTCGTATTGCTTCAAATCATATTTCCCTCCTTCCTAAATTATTTTCACCCAAAGAAAAACAACCATATTTTATCATAATATGTAGATTTAGGCAAGAGGAGGATTTAAAGGAGGTGATATAACATGAAAATGATTACTGATAACATAAGAGAAACAATTAAAAATAATGGGCTCAAGCAAAACTTTGTCGCTCAAAAGGCGGGTTTTACCCCTCAGGAGTTTAGTAATATTCTTTGCGGACGGCAAAAGTTTCAAACCGAATATGTAATCCCAATCTGTAACGCACTAGGCATAACAGCTAATGAATTGTTTGGAATTAAATCTGCATAATGGAAAGGAGGTGTAACAAGAAGTGAAACCTACAAAAATCCAAGTTGTAACTTTTATAGGAAGCCTAGCTGGATTGATACTTTC
>USCU01000099.1 GCA_900553335.1 uncultured Ruminococcus sp.
ATACATAGCTGTTGCTTCACCTTCAACTGTCGGGTTTGTCGCCATAATTACTTCTTTAACATCTGTGTCGGAAATCCTCACTAAAAGCTCTTTTATTTTAAGCTTGTCAGGAGTAACGTTGTCAATAGGAGATATAAGACCGTGTAAAACATGATAAACTCCGTTATATTCTTTTGTACGTTCAAATGCGGTTATATCTTTTGGACTTTCAACAACGCATATCAGTGAGTGATCTCTCGTAACATCTCCGCAAACAGGGCAAATATCTTTGTCGGTAAGATTTTGACAGACTTCACAGCAGTGAACAGTTGAATGAGCCTTTATAATAGCGTCTGCGAACTGCCTCGCTTCCGAATCTGTCATTCCCATTACAAAGAAAGCGAGCCTTTGTGCCGTTTTCATTCCTATTCCCGGAAGTTTTGCAAACTGTTCTGCCAGCTCAACTAAGGGAAGTGCGTTTGTTTGTGCCATATCTAAAACAGTCCCGGGAATGAAACCCCGCCTGTGACCTTGCTCATTTCCTCTTCGCTAATCTTTTCAATGTTTTCGATAGCCTGATTAAATGCGCTCATTACAAGATCCTCAAGCATTTCAACGTCATCTGGGTCAACTGCCTCAGGTTTTATTTTTAAAGAAAGAAGCTTTTTAGCGCCCGTCATTTTTATTTCAACAGCGCCGCCTCCGACTGAGGTTTCAAACTCTCTTTCTTCAATCTCGCTTTGAGTTTTTGTAATTTCTTCCTGCATTTTCTGTGCCTGCTTGAGCATTTGGTTCATGTTTTGCGGACCTCCGCCCATGCCTGCCGGTAATCTTGCTTTCATTTTTTGTCCTCCTTCAATAAGGGGCATTGCCCCGAATATAACAAGTGATTATGAGGCGCTAGCCCCTTATTTTTTCAATAGGGGAGTTATGTCCCTACTGAAAGAATATAATGTTCCCCGACGCCGAATAGGCGGGAAACATAGTAGTTGTTATAAAACTTCAGTTTCTATATTAAGTTCTTTGGCTTTGTTAAGAAATTTATTAATAGGACTTTCTTTATCCTTTTGTTCATCAGATGAAACAGCTCTTACTCTTATAGCATATCTTGCGCCAAGCGTTTCCATGATGACTTCGTCAAGGTACTTTACATGATCCTTTAAAAGCTTTACTAACAGTCGGTTCTTTACAACTATTAGAATCGCATTTTGATATACATATGCCGATGATTCGTTCATAAAAGCCGAGGTTGACGGGCTTTTTTCAACCAGTTTTTTTAATATTTCCGACCAGTTCTTCAGCGGTTCAAAATCCTCAGCTTTAACTTTTGAAAGATCGACCTTAGGCTTTTCAGGGCTTGTCTGATCAGTAGGAATGATAGGTTCGTATTGTCGAGATGTATCTGCTGTTTGCTTTATACCGCCGGTGTTCTTTAGCTTTTCCTCAAGCTTTGAAATTCTGCTTAATAGGGGAGCGATGTCAGAGCTTTGATTTCCCGCTTTTGACAGAGAGCTTTCGCTTTGACTGTTCTCGCTGCAAATCTTAACGAGTCCCATTTCAAACTGGATTCTTTTGTTCGATGTCCTGATCAGGCGTTCATTTAAATCCTCAAAGCCTTCAAGCTTACTAATTATTTTGCCTAAGCTGTTGTTTTTAGCAATTTCATTCAAAAGTTTGTATTCTTCAGGTGTAGCAGCAATCAAATCGCTCGCTGAACCAACAGTTTTTATTATCATAGCGTTTCTTGCTTGTGAGATCAGTTCCTCGCAAAGCTTTTGCATATCCTTTGACATGGAGTAAAGCTCGTTGATACTGTTGATTGCTCTGGCTGTGTCGCCTGACATAACAGACGATAAAATATCAAAAACATATTCTCTTCCGCTTATGCCTACAGCAGTTGAAACCGTTTCGACAGTCACTTCATCGGAATATGCTGTGCATTGATCAGTCATAGAGAGTGCATCTCTCATTCCGCCGTCCGAAAGCTTTGCGATAAGCTCAGCTGCGTCCTCGTGAAGGATAAACCCTTCCTGTGATGCTATATAAAGCAATCTTTCTTTAATATCGTTTATTTTAATTCTTGAAAAGTCAAATCTTTGACATCTTGAAAGGATAGTAGGCGGAATTTTATGAACCTCGGTTGTTGCAAGAATAAATTTTATATGCTCAGGAGGTTCTTCTAAAAGCTTCAGCAATGCATTGAAAGCATTGTTTGAAAGCATATGCACCTCATCTATTATAAACACCTTGTACTTTGTTTGTTCAGGCATGTATAGAGCGGATTCTTTAAGCTGTCGAACATCGTCAACACCTGTGTTTGATGCAGCGTCAATTTCAACGATATCAGTTAATGATTGGTTCTCAGCCTGCTTGCAAATATCACATACAAGGCAAGGCTCACCGTCGTGCATATTAGGGCAGTTTATCGTCTTTGCAAAAATTCTTGCACAGGTAGTTTTTCCTGTTCCTCTTGAGCCGGTGAACAAATAAGCGTGAGCGGTTTTACCAGCAATTATTTGGTTTTTAAGCGTAGTTGTGATATGACTTTGAGAAACAACATCGTCAAAGCTAAGCGGACGCCATTTTCTGTATAAAGCGCAGTACATAGTAAATCAACTCCAACTCACACAAACAATTCAATCCGACATATAGGTATGCAGGCGAAACTGTGTCACACAAAACAAACTGCTTAATGCTGCTCGGTTCCCCGCCTGACATGGTTCACAGCGTTTCGTTGCACAGGACCTGCACACCTATATCTCGGATTGAAAATGAACCTATTTTTAACTCTATACATTGTACCATAACTAAGCAAAATTTTCAAGTGTTTTTTTTCTTTTTCTGTAACAGCTGAGAAAAAAATATTTTGATTTTTTACAGCTTGTATTTTATTAGAATAAATCTCTCTGTTTGTCCATATGATTTAAAGGACAAGGAGGTTTAAGCATGAGGAAAAAAATAATATTTGTATTAATAGGAGTTGTTTTGTTTTTTTGCGGATGCGACGATAGCAGTGAACTCAGAATACTGAATAAAGGTATTACAAATTCATCTTTAATTAAAGGCACAGAAGCTGCATCGTCTGAGGGAAAATCTTCAGGAAAGTATAAAGCTCTGAATTATAAAGAGCAAAAGGCTGTGTGGATCTCGTATATTGAGCTTGCAGATTTTTTGGCTGACAAAAATGAGGAATCGTTTAAAGCTAAGTTTACAAAAGCAATGGACAATGTAAAAGAATCAGGCTTTAATACAGTATATGTTCATGTAAGAGCGTTTTCAGACGCATATTATAATTCATCTTATTATCCTAAAGCCTTTATCTTGAGCGGAACTGATTTTGATCCTCTTGAGATAATGACAAAGATTGCACATGACAAAGAAATTTCCTTTCATGCATGGATAAATCCCTTTCGCTGTATGAGTGATGATAATATGCAGTCAATTCCGAGCAATTATAAGGTAAGAGAATGGTATGACGAAAAAGGGAATATTATCAAGCTTGCCGATGACAGCAGTCTTTATTGGCTTAATCCGTCATATGATGAGGTGTTTGATTTAATTTGCAACGGAGCAGAGGAAATAATAGAAAAGTATGACGTTGACGGAGTGCATTTTGATGATTATTTTTTTCCGACTACTGATGAAAGTTTTGACAGTGAGGAGTTTAAAAACTCAGGTGAGAAAGACTTAAGCGAGTACAGAATATCGAGAATAAACAAAATGGTAAGCGAGGTGTATTCGACTATAAAGAATGAAAACGAAAGTGTATTGTTCGGCCTTTCTCCTCAGGGAAATATCGACAACGATTATAACAGTCAATTTGCAGATGTTAAGAGATGGTGCAAAGAAAAGGGTTACTGTGATTACATAGCGCCGCAGGTTTATTACGGCTACGACAGTACCTGTCCGTATGCTGAAACCATCGAAAAATGGAACGAGATGTGCAGCAGCAAAACAGTCAGTCTTGTAATAGGATTGGGAGAGTATAAAATCGTTTCAGAGGAGGAATTTATTTCAACGAAAGGCATAATAGCAAATATGATTAACGATGCCAAAAAACTTGAAAATTACAGCGGAATTGCAATATACAATTATAAAAATCTGTTTGATGCAGACGAAGAAAATGCCGAAAGAGTAATGGCTGAAAAAGAGCTTATCGAAAGGTCTATAAAATAATTTATGAAAATTCTGTGAAAAGCATTGTAAAATTCTGTATTTATGGTATAATTATTAGTATCGCAAATTAGAAAATAAAAAAGTATAATATTTAGGAGGCATAAAAATGGTAACAACATTATTAGCAGCAGCTCAAAGCTCGTCATCAATGCTTGTAACTTTCATTCCATTGGTTTTAATCATCGTAGTGTTTTACTTCCTTTTGATCAGACCACAGAGGAAAAAAGATAAGGAAGACGCTATGATGAGAAATAATATTCAGGTAGGCGATGAGATCGTTACTGCCGGCGGAATTATCGGAATTGTTTTCTCAGTTAAGGACGATACTTTAGTAGTTGAAACAGGCGGCGACAGAAGCAAGATCAGAATAAAAAAATGGGCTGTTTCTCAAAATCTTACCGTTCATGAACAGCAGGAAGCAGCTAGAGCTGCAGCTAAAGAAGCAAGAATGCAGTCTAAAAAGAGTAAGGCTGACAAAATCGAAAACGATATTGAGAAATAGCTTTTCGGATAAAACAGCATAAAACCAATAAGTCCCGAATAAGGTTAAGTAAGTATATTTACCTTAGGAGGGATTTTTTTGCGCCGAAGAAGAAGGCACTTTAGTGCAAATTTACCGATTTTTATTTTTGTCTGTGCTTTGATCGCAATTCTAATAACGGTACTGATTTTTATGGCAATTTCTTTCATTATGACAAAAATAGATGTTCCCAAAAGCATAACGCAGGTTTTATCTATTGCAGCCCTTGCGTTGGGGGCTTATTTCGGCGGCTTTATCTGTGCTAAAAAGTACAGAAACAACGGTCTTTTGCGTGGTGCTGCCTGCGGATTTCTTGTCTTTGTGGTTGTAATGATAATCGGATCACTTTTTGCAGGGAGCGTTATCGGCATATCTTCATCTACTAGGCTGTTGCTTGTAATAATTACCGGAGCTATAGGAGGAGCTGTAGGAGTGAACTCAAAGA
>USCU01000100.1 GCA_900553335.1 uncultured Ruminococcus sp.
GCGTCAGCACATAATACCTGCACAGCAAAAGCTTAAATCATACATCTTTAATAGAATGTTCTTTCAAATATTTTACCACAAAATTTTTCGGCTGTCAACCGGAATACTTTACCCTGAAAAAACATAATTATTTAGTATAACATCTAAAGGAGTAAAAAACATATGGACAACCTGAAAAAACACGCTGTCAGAGCCTGTGCCGTAATTGTATCGGCAGTAAGTCTGCCAATGATACTTCTTGGCGGTGTAAATATTTTTCCAAGCATTATTGATGCCGTCGCAGATACCTGTAAATCCTCTGCAGCCTTAAGCTTCGGCGACAACACAGCCGTTTTCAAAGAGATCGGAAGCGTAATAAACGCACGTCTTATAAATACCCCGTCTACCGATTACGGAAACATTATAATAAACAACAATTCCGGAATTGCAATAGATATGGCACCGAACGAAACACAAGCAAACACAAACAGGAGCAACGCATCTAAAATAATTAAAACAGATGAAATGGCGAAGCAAAATCCGATTCCTTATGTTGATCCGCAGGAAAAAAACTGCGGTCCTATCGAACGTGCAACATATGGTGTATATGACGACACTCAATTTTTAACGCTTGACAGCGGCGGTCAGGTAAGAAACTGTACCGATCTAACAAACGAATATCTTTTAGAGGAAAGCCGTAAGACTCCGGATTTTACAATTGACAAAAATTCTGACGAGCCGCAGGTTTTGATCTATCATACTCACACTACCGAGAGCTTTGAACCGTATAATCGAGATTTTTACGACACATCGTTTTATTCAAAAACAACTGACGAAACAAAAAACATGGTAGAGGTCGGAGAGAGAATATGCAAGCAGCTGAACGAAAACGGAATAGGCTATGTTCATGCAAAGACCATACATGATTATCCTGATTACAACAGCGCATACGATTTAAGCTACGCTACTGTTTCGTCAATATTAGAGGAATACCCTACAATAAAAGTAGTTTTGGATATTCACCGTGATGCGATTGAAAGAAGTGATGGGACGAGAATTGCACCCGTTTGCGAGGTCGACGGAAAAAGTGCAGCGCAGCTTATGATAATATCCTGTGCAGATGACGGAACGGGATATGTTCCCGAATACATAAAAAACTTTCACTTAGCTTGCTCGCTTCAAAACCAACTTGAAAAGGATTATCCCGATCTTGCAAGACCTGTGCTGTTTGACTACAGAAACTACAATCAAAGTCTATCACCCGGCGCATTACTTATTGAAATCGGCGCACACGGCAACTCGCTTGACGAAGCGTTTTATACAGGCGAACTTTTGGGAAAATCACTTTCAAAACTTTTACTGTCGCTGTAAAATCATACCGCTTACTTAGCAACATAGTAAGCGGTATGATCGGTGTCGACACAGTCGACAACGATCCCCATGGGACAAACACACTCACTTCGACAGCTTTGCCCGTCTCGTTCTGCGTTTTTCCCCTAGGAAACCCCTTTTCATCGAAAATCGGCTCGCACCGCCGATTTTCTCTCAAGGTGTCGCTGCGTCGGCACATGTCCGCCTACGCGACAATATTTTAAAAGTGTGCTTTTTCAACAGACTTAAACCGCTTACTTAGCAACAGAGTAAGCGGTATTTTATATATACACTAGTGATTGTATTTTGTTTCTCATATTCCCTCTGATATGTAAAGTAACTGTAAAAAGTATCGTAGGTTTTATTGCAAACTTATATGACATATGATAAAATAAATGTAACCATCTATTTTAATAAACCTAATACAGTTTTGAAAGGATTTATATTAATGGAAATCATCAATCAAATAGATATGTTTTTCGTAAACTTTATGCTTGACATAAGAAACAGTACTCTTAGTTTTTTTATGGCTGTATTCTCGGCAATCGGCAATTCGGGCGTGTGCTGGATAGTGATCTGCGCTCTTCTTTTATCATTTAGAAGAACAAGAAAAATAGGCGTTATAACGCTTATCTGTCTTATAACCGAATGGATTTTAAACGACGTTGTTTTAAAAAACTTATTTTGCAGGCAGCGCCCATTTGAAACATATCCTTGGATAACAACTGTAATAACTCCTCCATCGGGATTTTCATTTCCATCGGGACATTCCGCTTCGTCGTTTGCTTGTGCGACAGCGATTTATTTACAAAACAAAAAGTTCGGAAAGCCTGCTTTTGTGTTGGCATTTCTTATTGCATTTTCGAGAATGTATTTCTGCGTTCATTATTTTACAGATGTATTAATCGGATGTATCTTTGGCGTTTTAGTTTCACTTGTAATAGTAAAGGTAATTTATCCGCACACTTTTGATTCTTACAAATGTAATATTTTCAAAAGCAAAAAAGGCTTTGTTTTGTCAGACGGATTTACTTGCGCACCGATAAGTGATGAGATCTTCTCAAAAATAAACGGCATTTCTTTTAAAGAAAATACAAAAATCAAAAGAAATATGCTTCACTATATCAAAGTCAAATACATAGACTTTAACGGAGCGGAGCAAACAGGCGAGCTTATTGCAAACCGTCTTATTTCAAAAAGGCTTCTAAGAATATTTAAAAAGCTTTACAAAAAGGGATATGAAATTGAAAAGATACGTCTTATTGATGAGTACGGCGCAAATGATGAAAAAAGCATGGAAGATAACAACTCCTCTGCGTTTTGCTACAGAACTATAGCAAATACCGACACTCTTTCAAATCACGCAAAAGGGCTTGCAATAGACATAAATCCGCTTTATAATCCGTACATACAAAACGGAAAAGTTCTTCCTCCAAGCGCTCAAAAATACGCCGACAGAACAAAAGACTTTCCGCACAAGCTTGATAAGTACGACTATTGCGTTCGTCTTTTTAAATCGTATGGATTTGAATGGGGCGGAGATTGGACAAACGATTCAAAGGACTATCAGCATTTTGATATAAACATAAAAATTTAGTTTCTGGGGGAACGCCATGAAAAGTGCAGAATTAAAAATCGACAGAAGTAAAAAGCTTTCTACAGTCAGCAAAAATATTTACGGACATTTTTCCGAACATTTGGGCAGATGTATATACGACGGCATTTTTGTGGGTAAGGATTCGATTATACCTAACAAAAACGGACTTCGGACAGATGTTGTTAAAGCCCTTTCGGAAATCGGAATTCCTGTGCTTCGATGGCCGGGCGGATGCTTTGCTGACGAATACCACTGGCGTGATGGAATAGGAAATTATGACAAGCGCAAAAGAATGATAAATACAAACTGGGGAGGTACTGTCGAGGATAACTCTTTCGGTACTCATGAGTTCTTTGAGCTTTGTGAACAGCTCGGTTGTGAACCGTATATCGCAGGCAATATGGGCAGCGGAACAGTCCGTGAAATGAGCGAATGGATAGAATACATAACCTTTGACGGCGACAGCGAATTGACAAGACTAAGAAAGAAAAACGGAAGAGAAAAGCCTTGGAAATTAAAATACTTCGGAATCGGCAACGAAAGCTGGGGATGCGGCGGAAGCATGACTCCCGAGTATTATTCAGATGTTTACCGAAATTACCAAAGCTTTTGCAAAAACCTAAGCGGAAACGTGCTTTACAAAGTAGCATGCGGACCTAATGCGGACGATTATAACTGGACCGAAAAGCTTATGCAAAGACTTGATCCAAACTGGCATCTTGATGCAATTTCGCTCCACTACTATACGATACCAACAGGAAATTGGGAGAAAAAAGGCTCGGCAACTGAATTTTCGGACGTTGAGTATTATTCTACTATCTCAAAAACGCTTTACATGGAAGAGCTTATTGCAAAGCATTCTGAGATAATGAGAAAATACGACCATGAAGGAAAGGTAAAACTATTTGTTGACGAATGGGGAGTCTGGTGCGATGTCGAGCCAGGTACTAATCCGGGATTTTTGTATCAGCAAAATTCTATGCGTGACGCAATAGTTGCGGCGATAAACTTAAATATATTCAATCAGCACAGTGATATTGTTGAAATGGCGAATATTGCACAGGCGGTAAATGTGCTTCAGTCGGTAGTTTTGACAGAAGGTGCACAAATGGTCAAAACACCTACCTTCTATGTATTTAAAATGTTTAAACCTCATCACGACTCTGTACTTTTGCAAAGCGAGATCTCAGAAGTCATAACAGGTGACGATAGCACATCTCTTCCTGCTCTTTCCTGCTCTGTAACCGAAAACAAAGACGGTATTTTTGCAACGCTTTCAAACTGTTCCTTAGAGGACGATATTACAATAACCGTAAACGAAGGAGATATTGTTTTTTCTCAAATAATAACATCTCAAAGCCCGTGTGACTATAACGATTTCGGTAAAAATGAAAAAGTTACCCTCAAAAACTATAATGGATTTAAGTGTGAAAACGGCAAGACGGAGATTATAGTTCCCCGATGCTCAGTTGTTTCGGTACAGTTTAAATGACTAAAAAAATATGCAGAAAATGTCTTACCCGGGACATGGACGAGGACGAGTTCTTCAAAGAGCTTTCTTTATATATTAAAAACTATCCCGAAGAAAAAAGAGTTACCGAACATATCTACAAGCACAGACTTGAGATTTGCAGTAACTGCGACGAGCTTATAAACGGAATGTGCAGAAAGTGCGGTTGTTATGTTGAACTTCGTGCAATGAAGATTAAAGCATTTTGTCCGGCGGTTCCGGAAAAATGGTGATTTCAGTAAGGGCACAGTCCCCGGTTTCAATGTTTTAAACGGGATATCTTAATTTAGTTATAAATGACGGCGGTACAGCCAACAGGTCGTACCGCCGTTACTTTTTATTCAAGATATCTTTCCTTAAGCGTTTGAATTTCACTATCAGCAACGCCCAAACATTCAGATAAAAACCTAGCTTCTCCTCCACGCTCATCTATGACATGGTAAACGCTTTCAATATAATCTCTATGTACCGACAACATAATATCCGCTTTTTTTACTACATCAGCGTCATCTGTTTTTAGTTTTATAATTTCAAGCAGTTTTTTACCTGCAAATTGATTTGTCAAAAGATAGTCTTCTATTATTGTTTCTCTTGAAACGCCCAGCGCCATTAATACAAACGCCGCTGCCATTCCTGCACGGTCCTTTCC
>USCU01000101.1 GCA_900553335.1 uncultured Ruminococcus sp.
GGCTTTGATAACTCCGTCATCAGGAATAGAAATGGTATCTCCCAGTGACACAGGTTCATTATTAAAAGAATCACATCCGCAAAGTCCGGTCAATAAACAACTTAATATTAAAAGTACACACAGTATTTTTCTCATAAAGGCATCCTTTCTGACAAAAGCGAGTAGCTTTGGTTTATTGTTGTTTTTTCTTGCGTTTAAGTGTTGCTGTCAGAGCAATCAAGCCGACAAGAGATACCGTTATAAAATGCAGATACATAACTGTATTAGAGGAATCACCTGTATGCGGATTTTGCTCATTGCCGTTGCTATCCGCTTTTAAAGACGGATAGTCTGAATTCTTATTATCTGGTTTTGAATTATGATTATTAGAATTATTGTTGTCAGGTTTTGGAGTCTGAACATCTGAATTGCTATCATCAGGTTTTGGAGTCTGAACGTCTGAATTGCTATTATCAGGCTTTGGAGTTTGAACGTCTGAATTGCTATCGTCAGGCTTTTGAGTCTGATCGTCTGAATTATCGTTATCCGAAGGATTGTCGTGTATGTTCACATCACTCATATCATAAAGGCTTGTCTTACCGTTTTTAAAGCGATAGTATGCCGAAAGGGCATAATATCCCTGTTCAGTTGACATTTCGTTTAAATCTCCGTCTAAGGTGTGACAGAATCCGCCGTCAATATAGAATGACATAAGTGAATCAAGTGCAGAACAGCCATTTTTGATGAATCTAGAATCTGTGTGCGGATCAATTCCGAGTGAAGTAAGTGCAACAATTACCTGAGCACAGGATTCGCTGTTCATAGTACCCCAGCTGAGGTAGCCGCCTGTTGCAGTTTGCAAGTCTGAAAGACAGCTTAAAGCATTGTCCAAAGCTTCTTTAACTTGCGTGTTTTCAGCATAATAAGGTGATAAGGCTTGAATTGCCATTGCTGTTATATCTGCATCAGATGCATTGCCGCTGAGTGACCAGCCTCCGTCTGAAAGCTGTGAGTCCAAGATAGCTGAAACCAGTTTTTCTCTTGTAACCTGTTCTTCTGCATTGCCGGCCAAAGGAATATCATATTCATGAGAATCAAATGCGATAAGCGCCCAGATCGGACCGTTGATTCCTTGCTTTTTCACATAACTCATATCACTTAGTCCTGCAAGAAGATTGTGTCCTGCTACATCGGTCACATCATAGCCAAGTGAGGTCAGTGCCAAAATGATACGGGAATTATCGGTTGACTTTGCCCTGTGAAGCTGTTCATTGTCGTTGATATTCTCTTTCACATATTCCACTACAGCAGTATAGTATTCATCGGAAACAGCTTTTTCACTTCTTGTAAGACCGATTACCATCCACTCACCGCCAATGCTTCCTACACCCGGAGTTCCGAGGGAAGAGATATAGTTTCCAACTGATTCATATATTTCATCAAACTCTTTGATTGTGTTTGCTTTTATGAGGTTACTATATTCAGTTTCTGCTTCGAGAAGTTTTAGGTAATTTAACACTAATGCCTGCTGTTCTTCTGTTAAAGCGTCATAAGCTGAGCGGGCAATTGCGATCGCATCAGCGGAGGAAAGTTCAACATTACCGATTGAGTCAATCAGTGTAATGACTTCATCTGCGGTTTTTTTGTTTTCTAAGAACACCTTTTCAACAATATAATCATCAGTATAGTGGAAAACGATCACGCTCTCATCGTCCAAAAACTGCTCACTTACGCCAAGCAAAGGGTAGCTTCCGTTTAAGGTATAGACCCATCCGGAGTTGCTGCCGTTGGCAAATTCTCCAAGCGTTTCATTGTTTCTTGTGATGCTTTCTATGTAGTTTCCTGTGGGGTTTGAGCAGGTCATGCCGTTATCATTCAGCACAAGCTGCAGAACATCCCATACGGTTGCATTGTTAGAAACGGTATACCGTGTTTCGTGAACCCATTCCTCCAAGTTTTTGTCCTTCATGGTATGAACATCGCATTCATCCTCTGAATGAATATAATCTCCGAATAGGGATACTGTTACCGTAATGTCAGCTCCGACCGGCTTTAATACAGTTACATCAATCTGAGCCGATACTGCGCCGTACATAAGAGTTACGGTTTGAGTCCCTCGTTTGTTTGAATCATAACCCGATATCTCCACGTCATCAAGTTCGATTACCTTGGATTCACCGGTATGATATATAACTGTCAGAGTCAATCCGGAAGGATCAAACGGTTCTCCTACATAATAAGATGTTTTACATTCTCCATTGACAATTAATTTAATTGCAATTGGATCTTTATTATCATCAGAATAAGTAAGCATTACTGCATCAGCGCCGAGAGGATCGTCATTTCTGTTGTGATTTGTTTTTGTAATGCCACTGATGCCGGAACTTCCTGCTGATGTATTAATATATGTGGTTCCGCTTTCTGTTTCGTGTGTTTCACAGCTTGTGTCTACATATTTTACAAAACCTATGCCTTTTTCAGCGCTGCAATCACTTGAATAGTAGTTTGCGCTGAAATTATCGTATTTGTTAAGACTTCCGAGATAACCGGTGACGCCGCCGACATATTCACCGTCTGTTGCTTTAACAGTACCGCTGAATTTGTTATTACTAAAGATATTTTCTCCCCAGCTCTGCAATACATATGTATCTGCACCCATGATACCGCCGACTTTATCGGCACCTGTGATCGTGCTGGTTGATGAGCAGTTAGTTACTTCAACCCGATATCCGTTGGGAGCAGTACCATTAGAATAACCGCCGCCTAAGATTCCTCCGGCGTGGTCCTCGCTTGCTTCAACCGAACCGCCGAATGTGCAATTTGTGATTACGGATATGCCCATAGCGTTATCACGAGTTCCTACTATTCCTCCAACATATTTTGTCCCGTAGACAGTGGCGTAGCTAACGCAATTTTCCACAGTGCCCTGCATACGACCTGCGATAGAGCCGATCATGTTTTGGTCTTTATTGTAGCCTATTATAACATCTTTTTCAATAGTACAGTTGCGCACGGTTGCAACAAAGCCCGCCGAGCAACCTGCAAAACCGTTTGTTGTTATATTTGCCCCCAATAAGCCGGATTTCAACGTTGACGAGCCGCTCTTCAGCGTTACATTGTCTATAACTATTGAACTTCCGGAAAGTCCGACGCCTTCTAAATTATTAACAAGACCGTAGCCTGCGATTTTTTTGCCATATATATTAAGATTGCGGACCTCTGCACCCTTTACATATCCAATCAGAGGCAAACCGCCTTCGGGAACAGTCAGTGTATGATTTTTACCATCGATCGTTCCGCTGAAGGCATAAAGATTTGCACCGCGCTGAATGTCATTCGTTCCGTCTATAGTAACGCCTATAGGTTTCCAGTCACTCGGCAGAGTAATGTCAGCAGTCATTTCAAAGAACATACCCTCTGTGCTTTGACCGGAGGCTACAACGTCATTCAGATTCTGCAAATCCTCCGCATTTGTCAGTTTATACGGATTCTCCTGAGTGCCTTCACCTGCTAATTTCATTCCCACTATCTTTATAGGCTGTGTAACATTAATGGTGTTATAGATAAAAGTAACCTCTGTTTCATTGCGCAAGGCACCGTTCGGCACTACGATGAAGCCATCGGTTATGGTTCTGGTAGTTCCATCATCATAAGTAGCCAGCAATTCAGTGCCTGCTGGGTTAAAGGTCTGACCGACACTGTATGTAAGCTTCACAGCAGGTTTTACGATCTCCAGCTTAGACGGAACACGGTTGTCGATCATCAGTTGATATGCGCGTTCTAATTTTTCTTTTAGTTCATTCGGGATTTGCGCTTTTTCTGTATCACTGAAATTTATAAAACTTTGATATAACTTTAAAATACTATCTTTGTCATCCGGATAGACAAGCTTTTCTGTATCTATCTCCTCCAGGATCCGAATAAAATCCCCTGTGTCCATTGTACCAACCACAACAAAGGTCACGATTGTGTTAATTACTTCTGTATCGCTGATCTTAAACTCTATGCGCATTTCTGTGCGGTTGTTTATCAATTTAACGCCGTCTGTAAGATTCTGCCATTTCATTGCAACGGCCATAGCAGTAGGAACGTTTTCAAAACCCGGCAGCAGTTCGCCGTCAATGTATATACTGGTTTTGCAGTTTGGTGTGTAAAAAAACGATTTAAATATACCTATCCCCGTACCGCCGGCAGGTTTAATGGCTGCTGTTGATGCGCTTACATATACTTCATAATTATAGCAATCCTCTGAAAGACCTGTCTTTCCTGATCTCTCCCCATTATCATTCATCTGAAAAAGAGTACCCTCAGGTGCGCCGTAATATGTCACTAAACTGTTAAATTCAGGATCGCCGGCAAAAATCAGCTTATTCCACTTTACGGCTGCCGCTTTTTCAAGCTTTAATGTATAATCTGCATTCACGTTGCCGTTTTGAAGAGAAATAACAAAAGCATATTCGCCTTTTTTTGATACAGCACCGTCAATCGTTCTGGCGGTTCCTGCAACAAAATCCACAATTTTTTGTCCGGATTCTGTTTTAAGCTGAGCAGTAGTTCCCTCAGGGAGATCTTTGAGCGTAATTATGATATCTGAATCGTTATACTCAGCAAGATCCGTATAATTTGCAAGCTTTCCGGCGAATAATCCTGAATCCTGCTCAAAATCTAGAGTCAGAATATCTCCTTGACTTCCGTCGCCGTGTATTGATTGGACAAGTATATTCTCTTGTGTTAAAAGCTGACCGTTGTTAGATGTTTCTTCTGCAAACGCTGTCAGTCCGCTGACCGTCAGCATTGACAGCACCATGACGATTGTCAGCAAACTGGCAAGCAGCCTATTTGTTTTTGTTTTCAGTTTTCTTTTGCTTATCATTTCCATACGTCCTTTCGTTGTGAAACTTGAACACAAAAAGCTCTTCTCAACACACTCGGCGAAAAGAACGCAACTGATTAAAAGGATATCGGCATGAGGACTTTGAAACAGCATAAAAATAAAGAGTGCTGGATTTCAAAGCCGGCAATACGGCACTGATAATCGGTTGCACTCTTCACGCCCTGTCTCTTATACACATCTGACGCTGCCGACGATCTACTCTGTGTAGA
>USCU01000102.1 GCA_900553335.1 uncultured Ruminococcus sp.
GCAAAAACCTCTTTTGAAGCGGCGTGGTGAGAAAGAGTAATTACCTCATCTCTTCCGGCAAATATAATATCATGTTCACCGACAATTGTACCGCCTCGGATTGCGTGTATTCCAATTTCGTTTTTCTCTCTTTTCTGCCTTACACTGTGACGTTCATAAACATACTTCATTTTATTTTTAAGCGTTTCGTTTAATGTGTCTGCAAGCATAAGAGCAGTTCCTGACGGAGCATCGATCTTTTGATTGTGATGCTTCTCGACAATCTCAATATCAAACTGACCGCCCAAAATCTTAGCTGCCTTTTTAGCAAGCTCGCATAGGAGGTTTATACCTAAGGACATGTTAAATGTGAAGAAAACAGGAATCTGCTCTGCAGTTTTCTTTATAAGATTTTTTTGCTCCTCGTTGTATCCCGTTGTAGCAATTACAAGCGGAACGTTGTTTGTAAGGCAGTAGTCGCAAAGATCGGCAAGCGCCGACGGATGAGAAAAATCAATTATAACATCAGGTTTGAGTTGTAAATCATTCGGTTTTTTAACAATTGGAAAATTCGAATATGGCACGGGATTTATCAAATCAATTCCGGCAGCTACCTCAACATCATCACGATTTGAGATAATATCAGCAATAACCCTTCCCATTTTTCCGTTAGCACCGCAAATAGCAACTTTTATCATTTTATAACATCCTTTCGATTACCTTTCAGTCGATTATGCCAACAAGATTGTATTTATCTAAAACACTCTTAAGAAAAGCCTTCTTCTCGTCGGTCATGTCGCAAAGAGGAAGTCTGCATGAGCCTGCATTGAAACCTAATATATTCAGCGCTTCTTTCACAGGTATAGGGTTTACATCACAAAACAGTGCGTTTGCAAGATCAAGCGTTTCAAGGGATAACGAAGCTGCCTTGTCAAAATCACCGTCCAGACAATATTGAGCGATTTTATGAGTTTTTTCAGGCATAACGTTTGACAGAACCGAAATGACTCCCTTTGCACCAAGTGCCATCATAGGAACGATTTGATCATCGTTGCCGCTGTAAACGTCAAGCTCATCACCGCAAAGTGCTCTGATTTTAGCAACCTGAGAAATGTTTCCGCTTGCTTCCTTAATTGCAACAATGTTTTTGTGCTTTGAAAGTTCTAAGCAGGTTTCGGGCGCAATGTTAACGCCTGTTCTCGAAGCAACGCTGTATATGATTATCGGTTTGTCAACAGCGTCTGCAATTGCAGTAAAATGCTTGATAAGACCTCTCTGAGAAGCCTTGTTGTAATAAGGAGTAACTATCAAAAGACCGTCTGCTCCGTATTCGCAAGCCTTTTTAGAAAGTCTGATTGCAAAGTTCGTATCATTAGAACCTGTACCTGCAATAACAGGAACTCTTCCGTTTACATAGTCTATGCAATGCTTTACAACATCGCAATGCTCAAGAAAGCTTAGGGTTGCACTTTCGCCTGTTGTTCCGCATACGATAATAGCGTCTGTTCCGTTATTTATATTATAATCAATGAGGCGCTCGAACTCTTCGTAATTTACAAATCCATCTTCGTCCATAGGCGTAACGATAGCAACGCCTGCACCTGTAAAAATTGTGTTTTTCATAATCGCTTACCTCCGTGATGAAGTGTTTAATTTAGTCAAAATAACCTTTAGCAGCCAAGAGCTCTGCCATAAGCACTGCTCCGCCTGCCGCTCCTCTTAATGTGTTGTGCGAAAGGCATACAAATTTATAATCATACTGAGAATCTTCTCTTAGTCTTCCTATTGAAACAGCCATTCCGCCTTCAAGCTCACGGTCAAGTTTTGCCTGCGGACGGTTATCCTCTGTAAAATAGTTTAAGAACTGCTTCGGAGCGCTCGGAAGCTCAAGCTTCTGAGGAACGCCCGAAAACTCTTTCCATGCTGAAAGGATCTCTTCCTTGCTTGGCTTATTTTCAAACGAAACAAAAACTGCCGCCGTATGACCGTCAGAAACCGGAACTCTCAAACACTGTGTTGTGATAGCTGGAGCAGATGAGTTGACGATCTTATCTCCCTCGATTTTTCCCCAAATTTTAAGTGGCTCCTGTTCGCTCTTTTCTTCTTCACCTCCGATGAAAGGAATTACGTTATCAACGATTTCCGGAAATGTTTCAAAGGTTTTTCCTGCTCCCGATATTGCTTGATATGTACAAGCGAGAGCTTTTGTAACTCCGAATTTCATAAGCGGGTGAAGCGCCGGAACATAGCTTTGAAGCGAGCAGTTTGATTTAACTGCGATAAAGCCTCTTTTTGTACCTAATCGTTTTTTCTGAGCTTCGATTATTTCTATATGCTCAGGATTTATTTCAGGAACTACCATAGGAACATCGGGTGTTGCCCTGTGAGCTGAGTTGTTGGAAACTATAGGACATTCAGCTTTAGCGTAGCTTTCCTCCAAGGCTCTGATCTCGTCCTTTTTCATATCTACCGCACAAAAACAAAAATCAACCTGAGATGCGATTTCATTGATATCAGCAGTAGCGTCGTAAATTATCATGTCTTTCATAGATTCGGGAATAGGCTTTTTCATTGCCCATTTTGCGCCTACAGCGTCTTTATAAGCTTTTCCCTTGGAACGTGGAGAAGCTGCAAGACAAACAACGTCGAACCAAGGATGATTTTCAAGCAGCGTAGCAAAACGCTGTCCAACCATTCCTGTTGCACCGATAATTCCCACTTTATACTTTTTCATTCTGTATCTGCCCTTTCTTGATAAAAATAAATTAACTAAAATTTGCAAAAAACAAAAAAACCGGTTGAAAACCCGGTCATCATGCGCTATAATAGAACTGCTATTATTTTTTGATAGCACTCCATCATTTTACATGATGACAATCAGCGACCTGTTGAGCCGATGATCAGAAATAAGTTTCCCAAGCTTAAATCTTCGGCAGCCTTGCATTTCACATCTTAGGGTTGGGCCCTGATAATAATACAAGAAGTTACTGATCGTGGCTGCGCCTCTATCTGTTTTTCCTAACTTTAACTATACCAAATAAAAGGCGTTGTGTCAACACTAAAATGATAAAATCAACGAAAAAATACAAAACGGAGAATAACATGTTAAATTTGCAAGATATGAAAAAATCGGATTTTTATTACGATTTACCGGAAGAGCTTATTGCACAGACCCCTGTAGAGCCGAGAAATGCGTCAAGACTTTTAAAGATTGACAGAAGCACAGGCGAGATAACTCACAGTTATTTCTATAATTTATGCGATTTCCTTAAAAAGGGTGATTTACTTGTATTAAATGATTCAAGGGTTTTGCCTGCGAGAATTTACGGAGAAAAGGTTGACAACGGCTCGTTTATTGAGTTTTTGCTTGTCGATCAGAGAGAAAATCTCGAATGGGAAATTCTCTGCCGACCGGGAAAAAAGGCAAGAGTCGGAACTAGATTTTCTTTTGGCGGGATTTTGACAGCCGAGATAACTGAGGTTTTGGAGGACGGAAACCGTGTTGCAAGATTCGAGGTCAAGGACGGATACAATATTTATACAGCGCTTGACGAGATAGGGCAGATGCCGCTTCCTCCGTATATCACAAAAAAGCTTGAGGATAAAGAGCGCTATCAGACGGTTTATTCAAATGAATTAGGCTCGTCCGCAGCGCCTACAGCAGGCTTGCATTTTACAAAAGAAATGCTTGCCGACTTGCAAAACAGAGGAATCGGCCTTGCGTTTGTAACGCTTCATGTAGGCCTCGGAACTTTTCGCCCGGTCAAGGAGGAGAGGGTGCTTGACCATAAAATGCACACAGAGCATTACGAGCTGAGCGAGGAAACTGCAAATCTCATAAATAAAACAAAAGCTGAGGGCGGAAGAGTAATAGCCGTTGGAACGACCTCGTGCAGAACGCTTGAGAGCGTTGCCGCTGAAAACAACGGCAGGATCATTGCCTCTGAGGGCGACACCGGAATTTTTATATATCCGGGATTTCAATTTAAGGTCTTAGACGGTTTGATCACGAACTTTCATCTTCCCGAAAGCACTCTTATAATGCTCGTTTCGGCGTTCTTAGGTTACGATAAAACAATGAACGCATATAAAACGGCGGTTGAAGAAAAGTACAGATTTTTCTCATTCGGCGACAGTATGATGATATTGTAATTTACAATTGATAATTGATGATGGAAAATGATAGATTGAAAGGAACTATATTATGAATAATTTAACCACATATTTTAAAGGCGTAATAGATGCAAATGAAAAACCGATAGTTATCTGCAACACTGAGCATATAATAATTTATATGAATCCTGCCGCAGTAAAGCAGTACCAAAAGCGGGGCGGAGCTGATTTAGTAGGGAAGTCTATCTTTGACTGCCATAATCCTCATACAAAAGAGCTGATAAAAAAGAACGTACAAGCTATGAAAGAGGACAAGTCGTTAAACAAGATCTTTGAATTTCACAAGAATTGGGACGGTGCGAACGATGATGTGTACTGCGCCGCGATAAGAGATGACAGCGGCGAGCTTATAGGTTATTATGAAAAGTTTGAAGACAAGAATCTATATTCAGGAAATTGAAAATGAAAAAGATAATTGATGTTCCTTTACCGCAAAAGTGCAGAATAATTGCTGTGAGCGATATTCATCAAAGCGGAGATTTAATAATAAAACTTCTTGATAAATGCAATTATAATCCGAATACTGATTTTCTTTTTATTCTGGGAGATGTATTGGAACGCGGAGATGACGGCTTTAAGGCTCTCAGAACTGTTATAAAGCTTTGCGAAAAAGAGCGTGCTTATTGTCTTATGGGAAACAACGACACGCTGTTTTACCGTATGACGTATACATATACTCATGAGCAGTTTCTTGAATATATGAAGAATAAGCCGAACAACGCTTTTGTCCAAGCGGCAGGAATGCTTGGCATCACAGATTTATCTGAGTCAAATATAGAAAACGCACGCAAGGCGGTAAAGGATAATTTTAAAGCCGAGCTTGATTTCTTGGGAGAACTTCCGACTGCGATGAGTACGCAGGATTTTATCTTCTGTCTCTTATACACATCTGACGCTGCCCGACGATCTACTCTGTGTAGATCTCGG
>USCU01000103.1 GCA_900553335.1 uncultured Ruminococcus sp.
TGTTGATGTATCAGAATCAGACACTTTTACTGTTCCTGATACGGTATATGTTTCAATCGGATCGTCAACCTCTTCGTATACACAAAACTCAAGCTTACCGTTTGCTGTAGCTACTATACAAGCAGCCTTGTCCTGCGAATCAAATGTTCCTGAAATTCCCTGCCAAATGTTTATCATTCCATTGTTAGAGCCATCGCTTGTTAAAACATTTCCGATCTTAAGGTCAGAGCTGTCAAATGTATAACCATTTATAGTAACACTGTTTACAAGCATAGTGTTACTGCTTCCTTCCGGAAGATTAGCAAATCCCAAATTCCAAAATCCGGTGGTTTCAAATTCAGGAGTAAGCACATAATCATTTGTGCCGGACTTAACATTTATTGTAAATGTAGGATATTCTCCGGCTGCGTCAGTATCGCAATACTGATACATAAAATCTTCGTCGCCTGTTGAAGTAATATTATAAACAACTTCTGTTATAGTTTTTGCCACCGGTTTTACATTTGCAGCCCTTCCTGCTTCCTTAAGATTGAAATATGCGTCTATAAGGCTATCATAAGCCGAATCATACTTAGTGCTGTCAGAAGCGGCTACGATCTTTTCTGCATTTGTAAGAGCAGTCGAAAACGGTTTCCATGTTTCAGCCGTGTAATTCTTTTCAACGCAAGCCTTTGCAATAGAAATAGCTCTGTTGATATTCTCTTCATCTGTTGAATACACGCTTACCATAGCGTCAATGAGTTCCGGGAACACAATCTTACAAGATCCTCTGTTTATAAGACCAAAGCTGTTTGATGAAGCTCCGTTATCCCAATATACAGGAATACATCCATACTGCTTAGCATATGTGAACATAGTGTTTACCCAGTGCGCTCTGAAATATGTATTTCTTGGATCAGCACTTGATTTGTTGATACAACCGCACTCGCCGATTACAACAGGATAACCTGATTTTACGAACTTATCATAAACCTTTTTGATCTGACCTTCCATATCAGATTCCTTATTCTGATATCCTGCTGATTTATTAGGATCAGCTTCGCTTCCCCATTGCGTATATTTTGTGCTTGTACCATCACCGGCAAAATCCCATGGACCATAATAGTGAACCGACACCATGATTCTTTTGCCGTTTATACTGCTGTCCAAATGATTGTCAGTAGGTATTTTAAAGCTGTATCCGCCTTGCGGATAAACAGTCTGATCTATATCTGTATTCCAGCCCGGTATCAACAACCAACGCTTTGCATTGTTTCCCCCTGTCTGACGAACTGTATCAACAAAGATCTGATTATATGCATTAATATTGTCATATGCCGAGAACTTCTGTCCGCTGTATTTACCGTCAAACTCTTCGTTCATTGATTCAAAGATCAAATGCTCGTCATAATCTTTAAATGTAGTAGAGATTTGCTCCCAACAAGCTTTATATTTTTCTTTTATCTCAACCTGCTTATCATCAGACTCCGCACATAGAAGCCATCCGCCGTCAACTGTGTAATATCCATCGCCGTGCATATTAATAATTACATACATTCCTATGTCATAAGCATAGTCAACAACTTCCTTTACTCTTGCAAGCCATGCTGAATCGATCTTATATCCTGAAGCCTTATCGCCTATTTTACTCAGATAAGATACAGGGATTCTTATTGTCGAATAGCCTGCGTCTTTAACTGTCTGTATAAGCTTCTTTGTGATCACAGGATTTCCCCATTTTGTTTCACCGGGCGTACCGTCAGTTGCAGCTTCGAGCTGATTTCCCAAGTTCCAGCCTGCCGCCATAGCTTTTGTAATCTGCGTCTGATTTAAATCAGTGAATGTATCCGCTGCTCTTGTATCAGCCGCATATGCAAAAGAAGCACACATAGCGCTTATAGCCAATGCTGCCGCAGAAACAGCGCAAAGTATTTTTTTAAGTTTCATAGTTTTCCTCCTTTTATTCTAAAAATACTTAATTATAATAACATGAAATCGCCTTATTTTCCATTGACTAATTAGACAAATATAAACTCCACTATTTATGCAATAGCACTATATTAAAATTATAATTTGATAAAAAAGATCGACAGGAAAACATTCCTGCCGATATGATAAAATACTTAGTAAATATTATTATGTGTCAACTTTCTCAATCCTCTGTTGAATTTTTTAAGATTACGTCTGCAACAAGCTGAGGCGGAAGCTGTTCATATCTCGCCATTTCAAAACCAAATGAACCTCTTCCCTGCGTTGTCTGACGAAGATAGAGGGTGAAGTCCGACATTTCCGCCATAGGAACGTCTGCAATAATTTCTGTCATTCCCTTTTTATCCGACGGATTCATTCCCAAAACCCTGCCTCTTCTCTTATTAAGCTCGCCCATTACATCTCCTGTGTTTTCATCAGGCACTATTACATTTAACGCACCGATAGGCTCAAGCAATACAGGATCAGCCTGACGCATACCCTCTTTGTATGCAATTGACGCCGCCATTTTAAACGCCATTTCAGAAGAGTCAACCGGATGATAAGAGCCGTCAACCAGTATAGCCTTTAAGCCTACCACCGGAAATCCTGCTAAAACTCCCTTATTTACACTTTCCAAAAGCCCCTTTTCAACAGCAGGAAAATAATTTTTCGGAACTGCTCCTCCAAAAACTCTCTCCTCAAATATAAGCTCGTCTGAAACGCACGGCTCAAATTCGATCCAAACATCTCCGTATTGTCCGTGTCCGCCTGACTGCTTCTTGTGACGGCCCTGAACCTTGACCTTTTTGCGTATGGTTTCCTTATACGGAATCCTCGGCGTTACAAGCTCAATCTCTATTCCAAAATCCCTTTTAAGCTTTCCGACAACAGTATCATGGTGAAGTCCGCCCAAGGCGCTTAGTATCATTTCTTTCGTAGAATCATCCTGAACATAGGAAATAGTTTTGTCCTCTGAAAGAACCTTCGACATTGCAGATGAAATCTTGCTCTCATCTCCGCCCTTTGACTTAACCGCCATGCTATGACAAGGCTTCGGGAACTTAATTATTTCAAGCTGTACGACTCTCTGAGGATCGCACAACGTATCGTTCGTTTCTGCATTCAGCTTTGTGGCAACAACTATATCTCCACTTACTGATTCTGATGTATCCTCAGTCTTTTTACCGCTTACAAACATAAGCTTTCCTATCTTTTCACCTTCACCCGTACGAGCATTTATAGCTTCCGTTCCCGTTTTAAGCTTACCGCTGAAAACCTTTATGTAGGACATCTTTCCTACAAACGGATCAGCAACAGTCTTAAACACAAACGCCGAAAGAGGAGCGTTTTCATCACATTCGATTTCAACAGGTTCTCCGCCCGAAGCAACACCTATTTTCTTTTCCTTCTCACTTGGAGCAGGCATCAAAAGAGAAATCTCCTTTAAAAGCATATCAACTCCTGCTAAAGTAGTTGAAGATACACAAGTAACAGGAGTAATTATTCCCTCGTTCATTCCTTTATGTATTCCGTCAATAAGCTCCTTTTGCGTAAACGGCTCACCTGAGAAGAATTTTTCAAACAGAGCTTCATCCGTTTCAGCAACAGCTTCCGATACCGCTTCTATAAGTCCGTCAATTCTGTATTCCATTTTCTCAGAAACCTCTGCCGTTGGCATATCAGTTTCTACTGCATTTCCGTTTTCGTCATATTTATACGCTTTCATCTCTATAAGATTTACATAAGAAACAATTTTTCTATCAGAAATTACAGGAACAACAACAGGACAAACGGTAGGTCCGAACTCCGCCTTCAGAGAAGTCAGAACATTATTAAAGTTTGCGTTTTCATCGTCGAGCTTTGTAACAACAAACATTCTTGGTTTTCCGGTTTCAACTGCATAGTCATAAGCTTTTCTTGTTCCCACCTTGACGCCCGATTTTCCCGAAACTGTAATCATTACCGATCCGCTCGCAAAGATTCCTTCCATCATTTCTCCGGCAAAATCAAACAACCCCGGAGTATCTATAAGATTTACTTTAAAATCGTCCTTTTCAAGATACGACAAAGATGTATACACAGAGCATTTTCTTTTGATCTCCTCAGCTGTATAGTCAGAAACTGTGTTGCCGTCTGTTACCTTTCCGAGTCTATCCGACTTTCCCGATTTATATAAAAGCGCTTCAACAAGTGAAGTCTTTCCGGAACCTGCATGTCCGGCAATAGCTATGTTTTTGATTTTTGTACTGTCATATGTTTTCATTATGTTCATACTCCCATCTTTGTATTTCTGTTTTATTCACATTCGACAATTATTATCAAAGTGTATAGTTAATTATATATCATTTTAACAAAAATTGCAATAGGTTAAGTGTATTTTTTATTAAAAACCAATATTTTTTCTGTGAAAAATGTTATCGACAATCAAAACGAAAGCTGAGCGTGCCGAATTTATCGACACGCTCAAATAAGTAAATATCCAAGTGCGAGCATAAGCTTAATATCTCCGCCGTTTTTGTAAAGAATATAAATAAGTATTCCTATGACCGCTTTGTCTTCATCTATGTTCAAATCGTCAAATATAGACTTATTGCTGCTGTTTTGTCTGCCAAGCCCAGCTATTGAATTGAAAAAATCGCTTAGAGGCGATGCTGCTCGACGCTGTGCTTTCATTTTAGGCGGAGGGCTTTGCGCCTGAGTTTCGATATTCTCGGAAGTCACAGGCGGAATATCAATCGGCTCCCTTTGAGTTGAACCTGCGTACATTTGGCGCATTCTTCTCATTGCCTGTTCTCTCAGGGTAGAAAAATCGTCAGATGATGCCAAGAAAGTCACCTCCAAGAAGTCCGCTTTCCTTTAAAAGAGGAAGCATTGAAAGCAGCCTTAAAATTTTTATTACCTTATCTACTTTAGCTTGCTTTTCCTCTTTTAAAAGCGGTTTTAACGCAAGCAGCAAGGCTACATTCTTATCGCTCTTTCCGCTTGCCTCTATCATGCCTTTTAGCTGCATTATTTTTCCGATATCTATATCAGGTATAGGC
>USCU01000104.1 GCA_900553335.1 uncultured Ruminococcus sp.
GCGTCAGCAAGCAGGCTTTTTACCGTCTAAAACTCATTTTGCAGTTATTCCCGATCCTGAAGGTAAAAGAGTAGGAAGCGGCGGAGCAACCTTAGGCGTTATTAAGTATATCGCTGAGAGAGAAAAAACTACAGATTTTTCGGATTTGCGGATTCTTGTTATTCACTCCGGCGGAGACAGCAAACGTGTTCCGCAGTATTCTGCTTTGGGAAAACTATTTTCTCCTGTGCCTCATGAGCTTCCAAATGGAAGGGTATCGACTCTTTTTGATGAGTTTATGATCGGTATGGCTGGCGTTCCGGCTCGAATCAGAGAAGGTATGCTGCTTCTTTCCGGTGATGTTTTGCTGTTGTTTAATCCGTTGCAGATTGATTATTCCGGCGATGGAGCAGCCGCTGTTTCTTTTAAAGAAAATGTAGAAGTCGGTAAAAATCACGGGGTTTTTCTTCGTGGAGAAAGTGGAAATGTAGTTAGATTTTTACATAAACAGAGTGCTCAGTCGCTGCGTTCTTACGGAGCTGTCAATGAGCGTGACTGTGTTGATATTGATACAGGTGCGGTTATCTTTTCTTCAAAAATGCTTGAAGCTTTGTATGGGCTGATATCCTGTGACGGAAAGCCTGATGAGCTTAGATATAATAAATATGTAAACGAAACTGTAAGATTATCTCTTTATGGGGACTTTTTGTATCCATTAGCTTCTGATTCTACTTTGGAGGATTTCTATAAGGAAAAACCCGAGGGTGAATATTGTGATGAGCTTAGAAATGCCCGTACTGAAGTTTGGAATGCTTTGCGACCTTTTGGTATGAAGCTTCTTAGACTTGCTCCTGCTAAATTTATACATTTCGGAACAACGAAAGAGATCATGGAACTGATGTCTGACAAAATTTCCGAGTATAGTCATCTTGGCTGGAGCAAATGTGTCAACAGCAGTATCGTTCATGAAAATGTGGCAGGCTACAGCAGTGTTCTTTCAAGTTATGCAGAGTGTGGAAAAAATTGCTATCTTGAGGATAGCTATGTGCATCACGGCGCCGTTGTGGGTGATAATGTCTTACTCTCATATGTTGATATACATGATGAAAAGATCCCGTCAAACATTGTCTTGCATGGACTAAAACAGTTGGACGGACGATTTGTAGTCCGTATATACGGAGTCGAGGATAACCCTAAGGGGATTTTGGAAGATGGATGCACTTTTTTAGGCAGTCCGTTTTCGGAATTTATAGAGAATAATAAAATTGGTATAGATCAGCTGTGGCAGGGTGACAGCAGTCATTCGTTATGGGAGGCTAGTCTTTATCCGTCATGCGCTACTATTGAAGAAGCACTGGCTGCAGCACTTAACGTTTATGATATGGTTTTGGGAAAAGGTGATATTAAAGCTTGGGTTGAGTCACAGCGAAAGAGCCTTAAGTCCGGTTTTAATGAAGCGGATCCTAATGCACTTGTTGCGTGGGACAAGCGTATGCAGGAGCTTGTTCGCATGGACCGATTAGCTAAGCTTATTCACAGCGGTCGTCCTGTCAGTGAAGTAAAAGGCATTTTGCAGACAAATAAGCTTACTCCGATTCAGGAATCCTGGCTTGAACAACGTTTAGAGCGTGTAGATTACAGCGAAGCAATACGTTTGCACTATTATGTTGGCTGTTTAATAGGAGATGCTGAAGGCGAGAAGCATATTGCTGAGAGTTTTAGGTGTATCAGTGAAGCGGTGCTGAAGGGCACTATGGAGAATTTAAAGTTTAATGAAAACTGTCAAATAGTTTCAGATAAGCATATAGTAAAACTGCCCCTTAGAGTGAACTGGGGCGGAGGTTGGAGCGATACTCCGCCGTACTGTAATGAAAACGGCGGTACGGTACTTAACGCGGCAATTCTTTTGAACGGAGAGATGCCGGTTGAAGTTACGTTGACAAGACTTGATGAACACAAGATTGTGTTTGACAGCCGTGATATGAATGTTCACGGTGAGTTTACAGCAATAGAACCGCTGCAAGCTACAGGAGATCCGTATGATCGTTTTGCTTTACAAAAAGCGGCGCTTCTTGCATGCGGTATAATTCCAACGGATGGAGGCGACTTAGACGAAATTCTGACCAGACTTGGCGGAGGATTTGCCATGCAGACTGAAGTCACAGGAGTTCCAAAAGGAAGTGGCCTTGGGACAAGCAGTATACTTGCAGCAGCGTGTGTGAAGGCTATATTTGAATTCATGGGAATTGAACATACTGAGGATGATTTATACGGCCATGTGCTTTGCATGGAGCAGATCATGTCTACCGGAGGAGGTTGGCAGGATCAGGTCGGCGGTTTGAGCAATGGGATTAAGTACATTACTTCTATGCCGGGACTGAATCAAAGGCTTAGGGTTGAGCATATAAAAGTGCCTGAAAAGGCAATGGCAGAGCTGAATGAACGCTTTGCGCTGATTTATACAGGTCAGAGAAGGCTTGCGAGAAATCTTCTTCGTGATGTTGTTGGCAGATACATTGGTAATGAGTCAGATTCTCTGTATGCTCTCAATGAGATACAGAAAGTTGCTGCATTGATGCGATTTGAACTTGAGCGAGGAAACATTGCTGCATTTACAGAACTTATGTCACAGCACTGGGAGCTTTCAAAGAAGATAGATTCTGAAAGTACTAATACTCTTATAGATCAGATCTTTTTTTCCATTAATGATCTTATTGACGGTAAAATGATTTCAGGTGCCGGCGGTGGCGGATTTTTACAGGTAATTCTGAAAAAAGGCGTTACTAAAGATCAGGTTCACAAAAGGCTTAAGAGTGTATTTCAGGATAATGATATTGATGTTTGGGAATGCGAGTTAGTGTAGGAGCTTGTAAGATAGGAGGGAGATATATACCATGAAAAAAGAATTTAAGATTGCAGTTGCAGGAACAGGATATGTGGGGTTATCTATTGCAACTTTGCTGGCACAGCATCACAAGGTTTTTGCTGTGGATATTATACCTGAAAAGGTAGAAATGATTAATAATCGTAAATCTCCGATTCAAGATGAGTATATAGAAAAGTATCTGGCTGAAAAGGAGCTGGATCTGACCGCAACACTAGACGCTGAACTCGCTTACAGCAATGCGGATTTTGTTGTAATTGCAGCTCCTACTAATTATGATAGTCATAAAAATTTCTTCGACACGTCTGCGGTTGAGGCTGTGATCAAACTGGTCATGGAACATAACCCAAATGCAATTATGGTTATTAAGTCTACCATTCCTGTCGGATATACGAAAAGCATCCGCGAAAAGACGGGCAGCAAGAACATCATCTTCAGCCCTGAGTTTTTAAGAGAATCAAAAGCGCTTTATGATAATTTGTATCCAAGCAGAATTATTGTCGGTACTGATATGAGCGATAAAAGGCTTGTTGAAGCTGCACACACTTTTGCAGAGTTTCTACAGGAAGGCGCAATCAAAGAAGATATCGATACTCTCTTTATGGGATTTACTGAAGCAGAGGCAGTGAAGTTGTTTGCGAATACATATTTAGCACTTCGTGTAAGTTATTTCAACGAGTTGGATACATATGCTGAAATGAAAGGGTTGAATACTCAGCAGATTATTGATGGTGTTTGTCTTGATCCAAGAATCGGTTCACATTACAATAATCCTAGTTTTGGTTACGGTGGATACTGTCTGCCAAAAGACACCAAGCAGCTTCTGGCCAACTATGAGGATGTGCCGGAGAACCTGATTGAAGCTATCGTGGAGAGCAACAGAACTCGTAAGGACTTTATTGCCGATCGTGTGCTGAAAATGGCCGGGTATTACGGATACGAGGAAGATAATTTATATAGCAAGAATAAAGAAAAGCCGATTACGATTGGTGTTTATAGGCTGACAATGAAGAGTAACTCTGATAACTTCCGTCAGAGCAGTATCCAGGGCGTCATGAAGCGCATTAAAGCGAAAGGTGCAACTGTTGTGATTTATGAGCCTACGTTGGAAAATGGCAGCACTTTTTTCGGAAGTGTAGTTGTTAATAATCTTGATGAGTTCAAGAAAATGACAGATGCGATCATTGCGAACCGTTATGACAAGTGCCTTGATGATGTGAAAGACAAGATTTATACTAGGGATATTTTTATGAGGGATTGATTTAATGAGAAATGACATTAATTTAAAAAAAATTGATAATGTAAAGGTAATTGACTTTATTGGTATACGATTAAATAATATGTCTTCAGAAGAAATATTGAATCATGTTGATTACTGCGTAGAAAGAAAAATTCCTTGTCAGATTGTTGGAATCAATGTGGATCAAGCTGTTAGGGTTTTAGAAGATAAAAAGTCATATAAAATATTTCAGGATGCGGAGCTTGTATTTACGGATGGACAACCTATTGTATGGATGGCCAAGAAAATGAAGCGCCCTATCGTTGAAAAGGTTTCTGGACCTGATTTGATGCTTAAACTGTGTGAGAGAGCAGCCCAAAAGCAGTATAAAGTATTTATACTTGGTGCAGGACCTAATGTTGCAAAACAGGCAGCAATTAATTTACAAAAAATGTATCCGAATTTTCAGTGTGTTGGAACATATTCGCCTCCATTTGGATTTGAAAAGGATCCGCAAGAGATGAAAAAGATTATAACGATGTTAAAGGAGTCTGGTGCGGACGAGCTTTTTGTTGGTATGGGATCTCCGAAACAGGATGTTTTTATATACGAAAACATGAATGAATATGGAATAGCAGTTTCATTTTCTATGGGAGCAGCGATTGATTTTATAGCAGGAAACGTTAAGAGAGCGCCCAAATGGATGAGTGATCATGGATTGGAATGGTTTCATCGATTTCTGCAAAATCCCAAGCGTTTGTACAGACGTTATTTTATAGATGACCGAAAAATACTTAAATACTATAGAGAGTTTGTTAAGAAAGAAAAAGCAGCAGGAAGGCTGTAATCTGTCTCTTATACACATCTCCGAGCCCACGAGACAAGAGGCAATCTC
>USCU01000105.1 GCA_900553335.1 uncultured Ruminococcus sp.
GCTAAGATTACTTCGGCGAGTACTGCTGCAAAAGCGGCTGCTAAAACCAGATAAAAATAAAACCTGTGTACGCATTTTACGCACACAGGTTACTTTTTTACTGTAAAAAAAGTAAGAGCGCATCAAAACGGTGCGCTCTTTGCCTTTTCTGTTATTTGTATAGGCCTCTCTTAACATAAGATGTATGAAGAATGTGATGAGCCTTTTCGCTTCCGGGCTCGCCGAAATATTCCTCGTACACTTGCTTTATAGCAGGGTTTTCATGAGATTTTCTTATCGGCATGCTCTTGTCAAGATCGTAAAGAACCTTTGCACGGAGCGATTTGATATCAACAGTATTTCTTACCCAGCCAGGCTGCTGAGGCTGTCCTCCGCCGTTTACGCATCCGCCTGGGCATCCCATAATTTCGATAAACTGATAATCAGCTTCTCCTGATTTAACCTTGTTTAAAAGCTCTCTTGCGTTTGAAAGACCGGAAGCTACTGCAACCTTAACGTCGATTCCCGCAACATTATAAGTAGCTTCTTTTATGCCCTCTGTTCCACGAACATCTGTAAAGTCAACAGCTTCAAGCTCTTCACCTGTTAATTCTTCAACAGCAGTTCTGAGAGCTGCTTCCATAACTCCGCCTGTTGCACCGAAGATAACTCCCGCACCGGTTGAAATTCCCAGAGGTGCATCAAATTCTTCATCAGGAAGCTCGGTAAACTTGATTCCTGCTCTGTCGATCATTCTTGCAAGCTCACGGGTTGTTATTGCAAAGTCAACGTCCGCAATTCCTGCTGCGTCTTCGTCATCTCTGCCTATCTCAAACTTCTTTGCTGTACAAGGCATAACTGCAACAACAACCATATCGTCAGGCTTGATTCCCAATTTATCTGCATAATATGTCTTAGCTGTTGCGCCGAACATCTGCATTGGAGATTTACATGAAGAAAGGTTTTCCGTCATATCAGGGAAGTAATGCTCACAGTATTTTACCCATCCAGGTGAACAGGAAGTGATAAGCGGAAGCTTTCCTCCGTTTTTAAATCTGTCTAAGAACTCGTGAGCTTCCTCCATAATAGTGAGATCAGCCGCAAAGTCAGTGTCAAAAACCTTGCTAAAGCCAAGACGTCTGAGCGCAGCAGCCATTTTTCCTTCAACATCTGTTCCGATCGGATAACCAAATTCTTCTCCGAGAGCCGCACGAACGGCAGGAGCGGTTTGAACAATAACTGTCTTGCTTTCGTCAGAAAGAGCTTCAAAAATAGCCGATGTGTTGTCTTTCTCATAAAGAGCGCCTACAGGACAAACAGCGATACACTGTCCGCAGGAAACACATGATGTGTTAGCAAGATCGTCCTCAAAGGCACAGGCAATGTTAGTTCTAAAGCCTCTTTCATTTGCGCCGATAACGCCGATGCCCTGAGTTTTTTCACAAACTGCAACGCATCTTCTGCATAAAATACATTTGTTGTTATCTCTTACCATATGTGCGGCAGAGGTGTCAAGATCAAATGATGTAACCTCGCCGTCATATGCGCTTTCAGCGTCAACACCCATGTCCTTACAAAGCTTTTGAAGCTCACAGTTTCCACTTCTTACACATGAAAGACATTTTCTCTCATGATTTGAAAGAATAAGCTCAAGAGTTTTCTTTCTTGATTCCAAAACCTTGGGTGTGTTGGTGTAAATGTGCATACCTTCGGAAATCGGGTATACGCATGAAGCGATCATTCTCTTAGGACCCATCGCTTCTCCTCTTTTTTCTGAAACCTCAACGATACAAATACGGCAAGCGCCTATTTCGTTTATATCCTTGAGAAAACAAAGAGTAGGGATCTCAACGTTTGCAAGCCTTGCAGCCTCAAGAACTGTAGTTCCCTTAGGAGCCTCAAACTCCATTCCGTTTATTTTGATGTTAAGCATATCCATTTCAGGCTCCCTCCTTTACTTCTTTGAAATTGCACCGAACTTGCAGGCATCCATACAAGCTCCGCACTTTAAGCACTTGTTCTGATCAATGATGTGCGGCTGTTTAACAGTACCTGTAATAGCGCCGGCTGGACATTTTCTAGAACAAAGAGTACATCCTCGGCACTTGTCCGGATCAATGTTGTATTTAAGAAGATCTTTACATACTCCCGCAGGACAGGTTTTGTCAACAACGTGAGCGATATATTCTTCTCTGAAATAACGCAAGGTTGATAAAACAGGGTTAGGAGCAGTCTGTCCCAATCCGCAAAGCGAATTAGCTTTAATGTAATAGCAAAGCTCTTCGATCTTATCAAGATCCTCAAGGGTTCCCTGTCCCTTTGTTATCTTATCAAGCATTTCGTAAAGACGCTTTGTTCCGATTCGGCAAGGGGTACATTTTCCGCAGGACTCGTCGACGGTAAATGCCAAGAAGAACTTAGCTATATCTACCATACAGTTGTCCTCGTCCATAACGATAAGTCCGCCCGAACCCATCATAGAACCGATTGCAATAAGGTTATCATAATCAATAGGAATATCATAATGCTCTGCAGGAATACATCCGCCTGAAGGACCTCCTGTTTGAGCTGCTTTAAACTTCTTTCCGTTAGGAATTCCGCCGCCGATCTCTTCAATTACGGTTCTGAGCGTTGTTCCCATAGGAATTTCAACAAGACCTGTATTTTTGATCTTTCCGCCAAGAGCAAATACCTTTGTTCCTTTGCTCTTAGGAGTTCCCATTGAAGCGAACCACTCCGCTCCGTTGGTAATGATTCTCGGAATGTTTGCGTATGTTTCAACGTTATTTAAAATAGTAGGTTTTCCGAAAAGTCCCTTTTCAGCAGGGAACGGCGGACGAGGTCTTGGCTCTCCTCTGTTTCCTTCAATAGAAGTCATAAGCGCTGTTTCCTCACCGCAGACGAAAGCGCCTGCTCCAAGACGAAGACCTATATCAAAATCAAAGCCTGTTCCGAAAATATTCTTTCCGAGCATTCCGTATTCTCTTGCCTGGTTTATAGCTATTTCAAGACGCTTTACAGCGATAGGATACTCTGCACGAACGTAGATATATCCCTGAGTTGCACCAATAGCATAACCTGCTATCGCCATAGCCTCCAAAACAACATGAGGATCTCCCTCTAAAACGGAACGGTCCATGAACGCTCCCGGGTCGCCCTCATCGGCGTTACAGCATACATACTTCTGATCGGCATCAGGAACTATGTTTCTTGCAAGCTTCCACTTCATACCTGTAGGGAATCCGCCGCCGCCTCTTCCTCTGAGTCCCGAATCGAGAATTGTCTGAATAACGTCCTCAGGCGACATTTCAGTTAATACTTTTCCGAGCGCTTCGTATCCGCCCGTTCCGATATATTCTTCAATGTTCTCCGGATTGATAACTCCACAGTTTCTGAGTGCTACTCTGTGCTGCTTGCTATAAAAAGCGGTGTCCTGAAGCGACTTTATTCCGCCCTCTGTTACTGTTTCATCATATACAAGACGGGAAACGATTCTTCCCTTTAAAAGATGTTCGGAAACTATCTCAGGGATATCCTTTTCCTGTACCATTGAATAAAATGTTCCCTCAGGATAAACTATCATGATAGGACCTAGTGCACAGAGTCCGAAGCATCCGGTTCTTACTACTTCAATTTCGTTTTCAAGACCGTTTGCCTTTATTTCCTTTTCAAGAGTGTCAATTATTTGCTGGCTTCCTGAGGAGGTACATCCTGTTCCGCCGCATACCAATACATGTGAACGATACATATTAGCACTTCCTCCTTATTATAATTTATACTCGTCGACAACATTTCCGCCGACAAGATGTTTTTCAACGATTTCTTTTGCTTTTTCGGGTGTGAGCTTTATGTAAGTTATCTTGCTTGCGTCAGGTGTGATAACCTGTGCGACAGGCTCATATTTGCAAAGCCCGATACATCCCGTCTGCGAAACCATTACCTCTCCGGTCAGACCGTTTTCGGCAACAGCTTCAGCAAATGCGTTAAGAACACCTCTTGCGCCGCTTGCGATTCCGCAGGTAGCCATTGAAACAACTACCTTTGTAGCATTCGGATCTTCCTGGCGAAGCGCAATAGTGCTTTGCATTTTATCTTTGATCGCTTTAAGTTCTTCTAAAGATTTCAAATTATCTTCCTCCCGTAAAATTATTTTGGGAATACACGACTCACGATATCTGTTATATACCCGTCTAAAAACTTATAGATCGAATTAATTTGTATTCCTTTGGTCTTTATGATCTCCCTGATTTTTTTGCTGTCAAACGAAAAGCTTATTTCTTCATTTTCTGCTGAAAATATAAGGTTTATATCCCGCCCCCCGCAAAGTGTAAAAAGGCATTTCACTGTTTCTTTAATATTTCCCAAGGGAAATTCTTTTGAAAAAACAGCCGAAACAGTTGCTCCCGTTCCATTTGAAGAGGTTATATCAATATGTCCTTCACATGACTTGTAAAGGCTCTTAAGTCCGTTGTGACTGTTTCCCGATATAGGCTTTTGAAGCGAGCTTTTGATCTTTTTTAAAGCCTGCTCATCAAATCCGCAGCCATCGTCTTTAACCTTAAGTTCAGTAGAATCCGACTTACAACAAATGTTTACAGAGATGTTTTTTGCTCCCGATTTTATTGAGTTTATCCCAATGTCAAGAACGTGCTGTGAAATATCGGTGAGCATTTAGTCGCTGTATTTCGCTAAAATACCATCTACATCGTCGGGCGTAAGTCTTCCGTAAACATCATCGTTTACAGTCAAAACCGGAGCAAGTCCGCAAGCGCCTATGCAGCGGCAATCAACAAGAGTGAACTTCCCGTCAGGAGTTGTTTCTCCTCCGCTTATACCAAGCCTGTCTCTTATACACATCTCCGAGCCCACGAGACAAGAGGCAATCTCGT
>USCU01000106.1 GCA_900553335.1 uncultured Ruminococcus sp.
TTTAAAAAGGATGCTGAGCATTCACGCTTTCCTGTTTCATAGCAAGAAAGTGTAGGTTGAGAAACGCCTAAAATCTTGGCGGCTTTTGCTTGACTCAGTCCACGTTCACGGCGTAGCGCAAATAAAATACGAGGAAGATCTGAAGCCATATTACTACCACCATAAAATTAAACTATGTAAATTAAAACCCTTAAGAGTATAACGTCTGTATAACGCCTATTGATTCCTTGTTAAACGATAGATCATCGTTCGTTATAGAATGAATGGCGAGATATACACTTTATTAAAATTAAATGTCATATCTTATTATATTATATACATTATAATACATAAAAGGTAAATTGTAAAGAGAAAAATTATATATTAGATTATTTTGCCTGTATTTAATAAAAAGCCTTTCAAGGCTTAATTTATCATTTAAAGGAGAGATTTTATGAAAGGCTATAGAATTAAATTTATAAGACACGGAATAACTGATGCCAATTTAGGAGGATATTATATCGGAAAAACAGATATTCCCCTTTGTGCAAAGGGGGTTGATGAGATATATAATAAAATCGCAGAATATGAGTATTCGACCGTTCAAAGGGTTTATTCTTCGCCGTATAAGCGATGCACTCAAACAGCTTCGCTTCTTTTTCCGGAAAATGAGGCGGTAACAGTAGACGGTTTAAGAGAAATGGATTTCGGAGATTTTGAAGGAAAAACCGCAGAAGAGCTTATGAAAGTTCCCGCTTACAAGCAGTTTTTAAAGGGAGGACTTGACAATCCGCCACCCGGGGGAGAAAGTATGCGAGAGGTTGTAACGAGATGCTTTGAAGCTTTGAATGCAATTATATCGGATATGATGCAAAACGGTCTTACAAATTGTGCGGTTATAACTCATGGCGGAATAATAATGAATATGCTGTCCTGCTTTGGAATCCCTAAGCTTCCCCCTATGGAATTTCCGTGTGATTTTGCCGAGGGATATGAGGTTTTGGTTACGGCTTCCATGTGGCAGCGTTCAAATTGTTTTGAAATAATGGGAAAATTCCCGTACTCAGAAGAAGAGAAATATGAGTAGGATTAAATTCGTCGCTGATGAAAGCTGTACTGTTGAGGAGCTTTTATTAAAAAAAGGCGTTTCAAAACGTCTTATGAAAAAACTGAAGGCTTTGCCTGACGGGATTACAAAAGACGGTGAACAGATAAGAACGGTTGATACCGTTTTTACAGGAGAAAGCGTTTTGATTTCACTAAAGGACGAAAAAACACTTGTTCCGAATCCCGATCTTTCGGTGAAGGTTTTATACGAGGACGATGACATAGTTGTTTTTGACAAGCCGTATAACATGCCTGTTCACCCATCGATTCTTCACCGCACAGACAGCTTGGGAAATTTTTTCGCCAATGGTTATCCCGGAATATCTTTTCGTCCGCTAAACCGACTTGACAAGGACACAACAGGAGCTTGTGCCGTTGCCAAAAACGCATATTCAGCTAATCTTATTTCTAAGAGCTTAAACAAGGTGTATATTGCCGCCGTATGCGGATATATTACGGGTGCCGGAAAAATAAATCTGCCGATCGCCAGGCTTGACGGCTCAATAATCAAGCGGACAGTAAGTGATTCAGGGCAAAGCGCCGTTACAAACTATGAAACGATTAGTCACAGCAGAGATAATCGTTATACTCTTTTAAGAATTACGCTTGAAACGGGAAGAACGCACCAAATCAGAGTGCATTTTTCTGCTCTTGGATTCCCGCTTGCAGGAGATGATATGTATGGCGGTGATCTAACCGACATAAACCGGCAGGCGCTTCACTGCTCAGAGATTTCATTTATTTCTGCAATCGGAGAAGAAATAAATGTTAAAAGTCCGATCCCAAGTGATATTGACAGTCTGATTCGTAATATGTAGTTATGATAGATAATCAATCCGACATAATTTGACAAAAATCACCTTTGTGCTATTATAGTCACAAGGGTGTTTGCATTTTAACGGTAGTCGGTTTTCCCCGCAAGGGAGGTGATAACCATTGTTACTTACACAGAGCTATTCGCATTCGTATTGGTACTCATGAATGTCATCACTCTTTGTTGTTTTATATTTTACAACAAGAAATAAATTCTTTATAATTAAAAATAAAGAAATAACCGCCTAAACTTTTCTCGGAGTTGACGGTTATTTCTTAATCAACAACTTGGCAGAACCGCTTATCGCAGGCTCCCTTTTCACTTGTATTATAGCATAATACAAGTATTTGTCAAGTGTAATTAAATGTCTTGATTACGAATTAAGCATTGCGAATTAAAAAGCCGCCCATACGAGCGGCTCAATATTTTTTACCTTAGTTTCCGTACTTAGAAGTAGCGATCTTGATTCCTACTCCCATAGTTGAAGCAACAGTAAGACTCTTTAGATACTGTCCTTTAAGAGCAGCAGGTCTAGCCTTAACAACTGCGTCCATAAGAGTTTCAAGGTTCTCTCCCAATTTCTCAGGTCCGAATGAAACCTTTCCGATAGGGCAGTGAATGATGTTTGTCTTATCAAGACGATACTCGATCTTACCGGCCTTAGCATCTGTAACAGCCTTTGCAACATCAGGAGTAACTGTTCCTGCCTTCGGGTTTGGCATAAGACCACGAGGTCCGAGCACTTTACCTAGACGTCCGACAAGTCCCATCATATCAGGGCTTGCAACAACAACGTCAAAGTCCATCCAGTTTTCTTTTGTGATCTTGTCAACAAGATCCTGTCCGCCTACAAACTCAGCACCTGCAGCCTTAGCAGCCTCGTACTTGTCCTCTTTACAAAATACACACACACGAACATTTTTACCTGTTCCATTTGGAAGTACAACAGCTCCTCTTACCTGCTGGTCAGCGTGACGGGAGTCAACGCCTAAGCGGATATGACACTCTACTGTTTCGTCAAACTTTGCCTTTGACGCCTTGCAAGCAAGATCAAGCGCCTCGGCAACTTCATATAGTTTCGACTTGTCTACAAGCTTTTCGCTCTCGACATAATTCTTGCCATGTTTCATTAAAATTTCCTCCTCATTAAGTGGTAGTACCGCAAAAGCTTTAAGCGCTGTGCGGTTAACGGAATAATCCTCCCACGTGTGACGTGTTGACTCTTATTAGTCAACAACCTCGATACCCATAGAACGAGCTGTTCCTGCGATCATGCTCATTGCTGATTCAACGCTGCTTGCGTTAAGGTCAGGCATTTTCTGCTCTGCGATCTTCTGAACCTGTTCCTTGGTGATCTTAGCAACCTTTGTCTTATTAGGTGTTCCGGAACCCGACTGAATTCCGCAAGCCTTCTTGATAAGAACTGCTGCCGGCGGAGTCTTTGTTACGAATGTGAACGATCTGTCAGCATAAACCGTGATAACAACAGGAATTATAAGACCTGCGTCATTTTTGGTTCTCTCGTTAAAATCCTTAGTGAATGCCGGAATATTTACTCCGTGCTGACCGAGAGCCGGACCTACCGGCGGTGCAGGAGTTGCTTTTCCTGCAGGAATCTGTAGCTTAATTAAGCCTACTACCTTTTGTGCCATTTTTCGCACCTCCATAATTTGTGGTAAAGGCGAGTTAATGAATAAATTTTAACTCTCCCACTTTAGAAGCAAGGTATTTATAAAAACCGCTTCTTAAAAACGAATGATTAATCCAATTTTGCAACCTGTAAAACCGGAAGTGTAACTGGTGTTTCTCTTCCGAACATAGATACAACAACATCAACAGTCTGAGCCTGTGAATCAATTTTTTGAATAGTTCCGGTAAAGCCAGCAAATGTTCCGCCTGTAACAGAAACCTCCTCGCCGACCTTGAAATTAATTTCGACAGCTTTTGCAGTACCGAGATCAACGCCAAGCGCTTCAACCTCAGCCTCTGTAAGCGGAACCGGTTTAGATCCCGGACCAACAAATCCTGTAACTCCTCTTGTATTTCTTACGATATACCAGGAATCATCTGTCATTACCATTTTTACAAGTACATAGCTTGGAAAAAGCTTTCTTTCAGCTTCTTTTATCTGGTTGTCTTTTCCGATTTCTTCATACTTCTCAACCGGAACTCGAATCTCACAGATAAGATCGTGAAGCTTTCGGTTTTCAACAACCTTTTCGATATTCTGAGCTACCTTGTTCTCATATCCGGAATAGGTGTGAACGACATACCATTTTGCCTCTTCTGACATTTGATATAACCTCCTTCGTTGTCAAAAACCTTTTTTGTAGCTTAAAGATCAATTCCGAGCAAAAGTTTTACTAAGAATGATACGCCGTAGTCAACACCTGCTAAAAACAACGCAGTAATTACCATAACTGTAAGTACGATACCTGTGTTGTTTAAGAGCTGCTTTCTGCTGGGCCATACAACCTTCTTAACCTCGCTCCTTAAATCTCTAAGATACTTGACGAATCTGTTCGGGCCTTTTTTCTTTGCCTTGACCTTTGCTTCAGTTGCCTTCAAGTCTTTAGCCATAATAAAAACTCCCTTCGCCTTACTTAGTTTCTTTGTGAAGAGTGTGCTTCCTACAGAACTTGCAGTACTTGTTCATCTCAAGCCTGTCCGGATCATTCTTCTTGTTCTTTTTCGTGTTGTAGTTTCTTTGCTTGCATTCTGTACAAGCCAGTGTTACCTTAACTCTCATTTTCGGCACCTCCTGACGAAATTTGCGCCAATAAGAACGAACGGCGCATTATCCTATTGCCTCCCTCCACACGGCGAGCCGTATGCCGACAGCTTATCGGTTCGAGGTTATTTTTGCCTGTAAAAAGGGCGCAAAAAAATAAACCTCACAAAGAGGTAAAGACA
>USCU01000107.1 GCA_900553335.1 uncultured Ruminococcus sp.
CTTGAGGAGTATTCTTCAAAGGCTAAAAATGCTAGGGAAAAAAGTGATTTTGACGTAGATAAGCTTTTGGAAGAAACAGCAGCTAAGAAAAAATCGCATGAGATTGCTGCGCAGATAGCCGAGGCTTATGAAAAAACTGCGGCCGAAGAGGCTCAGGTGCAAATTGATTATCATGAAAGTGATGAAAACGCAGCTGTTTCTGCTTTGGACGATATAAAACAAAGTGATGAAGAACAGCCAAAAGTCATAAGACAGGGAGATATTGAAAGCGTTGATGTTGACGTTTTGGTAGAGTCCGCCGTAGACGGAGTGGAAGTAACTGATGATGCTGTTGTTGAAGAGAAAAACAGCGAAATAGACATCAAATTTGAAGAAGACATTCCGATTTCTGAAGCTTTGCCGACGGGAAACAAGGATAATTCAGAACATATCCGGGAAAAGACTGCTTCAAAAAGAGCGCTTGAGCGTGAAGAGGAGCAAAGGCTCGAACAGGAGGGCTTTAACGCAGGACTTAACAGCCGATTCAGACTCAGAAAAACCTCAGGAAACACCGCTATTATCGAGGGACTTATGAAATTAAAGCGGGAGAGAAAGCCTGTTAAAAAGGACGTTGAGGTAGTTCCGATAAAAAGACTGAGAATAAAAGATGTCGATCTTAATCTTAAGGGGAAGCTAATTCCTAAAACCGAGCAGTTTGATGTGATAAAAGATGATTCGGTAAACATTCCTGACAATGCGACAGATACCGTGAAGATGCAGATTTTGTCTGAGCATAGAAAGAATAAAATCAAGAACTTTGTTTTAAGAAGCGATGAGAGAAATGATGAGGAGGAAGAGAAAGAGGTTGAGAAAACTATCGGTGATTTTGACAATTATAAACAAGCACCGAAGGTTCTGTCGGATATTGTAGGTCTTAAA
The DNA here is from genome assembly GCA_900553335.1 of uncultured Ruminococcus sp. Classification (GTDB taxonomy): domain Bacteria; phylum Bacillota; class Clostridia; order Oscillospirales; family Ruminococcaceae; genus UMGS1601. The sequence continues at coordinate 919 of USCU01000107.1, forward strand.
AGCAATCTTACGATCCGCCTTTGCGTTTTGCTGTTTACGACGGTTTTCTCTGTTTATATCGCTTTGGCGAACGATTTAGGCTGGCCTATATTAGAGATATTTAAGAGAACAAGCGATTCATCGTTTGTTTTTGTGAATTTGATATTCGGACTTATTTCGGCGTTTGTTTCGTATACTGTGATAACCGCCGGGGTTAAAAAGCTTATTAAACGGCAGGCGGATTGCGACAGCATTGCGGCGATTTCGATAGTTTCGGCTACACTCGTATCTTTAATCGTACTGTTTGATTCGTCTATCATGCAGACCAGAGCGTACAACCTTTATATGTCTGTCGCTATTTTGGGGCTTTTGTTTAATACGCTCGGAAAACTGCTTATCGTAAACAGAACACTCAGAAACTTCAGATATGTGGCAGGTGAATTTGATAAATATGCTATAACAAACGTAACTAACGAGGATGTTGCGGTTAAGTTTACAAAGGGAACAGTAAATGATTTTCCTGAGCTTGCGGCAATGAAAAAGACGGAGTTTAATGAGAACTTTCTCAAAAATTCATATTCGACAGACGCTGCTGACAGATTTTGCCGTACATATGCCCCGCTTACGCTGATAGCGTCGCTTATCGTAGGGCTTTTGGCAATTGTATGCGACAGAAATGCAGTTGGATTTTCGGGAAGAGTTTTGGCAGCTATCATAACTTTCTCCGGAACAGTGTCAATGATTTCTTCATTTGCACTTATGCTTATAGTAAATCTTCCTCTTTCGAGAGCTTCAAAGAAGTTTTTGCAGTCGTCCGCAGTAATGCTCGGATATTCCGCAGTTGAGGATTTTTCTGATACAAATTCTATTTTGATAGATGCAGGTCAGCTTTTCCCTGAAGGAATGGTGAATCTTGTAAACTTGAAATCTATGAGCGCAACCTCGATAGAAGAATGTATTCTTATGGCGGCATCTCTTTCCTGTCATGCCGGAAGCATTTTAAAACCGACGTTTTACAATATGCTTAAAGGAAAGACAGAGCTTTTGTATCCTGTTGAGAGCTATATTTTTGAAGATGGTTTAGGTCTTTCGGGATGGATAGATAATAAGCGTGTTCTTTTCGGAACAAGAGAGCTTATGGAAAATCACTCTATTGAGGGGCTTCCCACAAAGTCAAAGGAAAAAGAATATACAAGAGGTTATATTCCTCTTTATCTTTCAATAGGCGGAGTGGTTTCTACGTTGTTTGTAATTCAGGTAATGCCTAGTATCAGCGTTAAAAAGTGGCTTAATACACTGGAGAAGAATCAAATCTCAACAGTTATAAGAACGGTTGACGGGTTTATCTCTTTGGGATTCCTTGCTGATCTGTTTGAAATTCAGCCTGATGCTATAAAGCTTTTACCGTTCAGATTTTATGAAGAATACGAGCGTGAAACTGCGTTTGTCGAGCGTGCAAGAGGTTCGATGCTTTGTTCGGGACATTTCCCTTCGTTTGCGATGCTCATTAACGGCGCTAAGAAGCTTCAAAAGATTTCAAACGGAGGAATTTTGATTCAGGTTGCAAGCGCAATGCTTGGAGCGCTTATATCGCTTGTTATGATAGTGTTTGGCTCTTTCTCAAGCCTTACTGCAACTACGGTAATCATATATAATCTTGCATGGCTTGCTCTAACGGTAATCTATCAGTTTATCTACGGAAGGAAGCTTTAAGGTTAAAATATTTTAAACAAAAAATTAATAATCTGACTGATTGTACACCCCTTGTGAGATGTAAGTTTTAGGCTTATGTCGAAAAAGGGGTGTTTTTGTTTGGTAAACTGTTAATTTGACGTAAAATATAGCTGTTGCAACAAAGTGTGAAAGTGTTTTTTGTGATTTTTGCACAAACTTGTGAATTTTGTTAAAATATAATTGACTCAAATGGTAAAATATGTTAATATAAAATTATCGAAATATGGGAAGGGGTAATTTTATGAAAAGTAAAATTATTGCAGTAGTGCTTAGTGTCAGTACATTGTTATTATGCATGCCGTCTGGTAGTGCTATAGCAGATATGAGTGCTTCAGAAAGTTCGCAGGAGTACGTTTTGTACAGTAAGGATTTGGTTACAGGAGAGGAGGGGGATGAAAGAATACCTATATCAGATGGTATTTTAGATGAAAACGTATCTAATTATATATCTAATGGTATTTCAGAGGGTAGCAATGATGGGGGAATATCACCCAACGCTTATATTGGTGAGGATGATAGTTACGAAATTATTAAAACTTCCGAAATGCCATATAGATCGGTTTGCAATTTGAAAACTTATTGGGATAACAACGGCGACGGTGTAGTAGATTTTACATCTGGTGGATCTGGATGTATGATTGGAAGAAGGATGCTTTTAACAGCGGCGCATGTGATATATAATGAAAATAGAGGCGGCAAATGTATTGGAGTTGATGTTTATCCAGCTCAGATGCGCTATTATACTCCATATGGACCGTACAAAGCTATAAAATTTTTTGTTAATGCTGATTATCGGGAAAAAATTAATACTGATGATGATTGGGGATTAGTTATTCTTGATGATTGTGTAGGAGATCGAACTGGATGGTTGGATTTAAAAAATTGTACTAATATAAGTATGATTGGAAAGGAGGTAAGCGTTATTGGATATCCAGGCGGTAAGGATCCCAACAGAATAACAATGTGGCGCAGTGATGGAAAGGTTATTGCAGAGTACACTGATGCGTTGCGATATGATTGTGATACTACTGGTGGCTGCAGTGGGGGACCGGTTATTGATTCGAATAATAATATTGTAGCTATACATCATGGAGGAGTGACTGATAGTTATAATGCAGGAGCAAAAGTTGATGATTTTATTTGTAGAGTAGCCGATGTCCTTGGTAGAATGTACAATCAATAATAAGGAGCGATAAATTATGAAAAAGAAATTATTTTTAAGCGTTTTAGCAGTAGTAGTAGCGGTATCTTCACTTTTGCTTATGTCTTTAACTGCTGTATCTGCTGAAGGCGAAAAAGTTGAGGAAATAGTATTAGAACAGACAATAGAAAAAACTTACGATGAATTTGAATACATCGAATTATCTGATGGAACATTGGCAATTACTAAATATATAGGCACAGACAATAAAACAGCAATTCCTTATAAAATTGATGGAAAAATTGTTTCTGCGATAGGGGATTCGGCTTTTGCAAACAATGAGAATTTGACATATGTATTTATGTATGGTTCGGTAACCAATATTGCTGATAATGCGTTTGAAGGATGTGAAAATGTAGAATTTGACACTTATCCCGATGCGTATGCTTGTCAGTATGCGGTAGCGCACGGAATTATTTGTTCAATTTTGGAGGACGAAGATCCTACGAAGAATGGTACAAATGATAATGTAAATTTAGGCGACGTAAATGGAGATGGTCGAATAACTACAGCAGACGTAGGTTTTGCAAATTCTTTTGCAAAGGGAGTTAAAGAACCTTCAAATACTGAATTGCTGACTGCGGACATGAATAAAGACGGGAAAATATCAACAATAGATGTAGGAATGATAAATTTAAAAGCAAAATCAAGTTTGGAAATAGTTAATTATGAGTATATAGCAACCGTACTTGAGGAAAAGGACGGCAAGGCTTTAATGGTTAGTGCTTATCTATATTCAAACTATGAAGTTACTGAAGCATGCCTAAAATATGCAGACAACGCTCAGATAGACCCTAATATTGCTGTAGGTGATAAGGTTAAGATTACGTCAAGTGGTATTATTATTGATACTGCTCCGCCGATTATAAGCGAGGTAATAAGCCTGTCTCTTATACACATCTCCGAGCCCACGAGACAAGAGGCAATCTC
>USCU01000108.1 GCA_900553335.1 uncultured Ruminococcus sp.
AATTATATCAGCAGATCCGATAAAGCTTTTAAATGTAATTTTAAAACAAAACATAATGCTTATGTCTGCTAGTGCGGAAGGATATGTGCTTAACGTTCAAATTTATTTTACTGATTATTTTAAAATAAAAAAAATCTTGAAGTCACGAGATGAAAAAATTGAAAGCATAAAAGATAAAGGCGGAATCATTTCATTTTTCTTTAGATACCGATTGCGATATGGATTGGCAATTGGATTTGTTATTTCTTTGCTTGCTTGCATTTTTCTATCTAATGTTTTGCTTGAAGTTAAAGTTTATGGTGCCGATGAACAAACAAAAGCTCAGATTTTAAACGTTTTGAAAAGGGATGGCGTGACAACCGGTACTTTTCTGCCTACACTTAACAGATTAGCTCTTGAATGTGATATAGTTGATAATACAACCTTGGTAGCTCTTGCAGATACACGAACAGAGGGTTGTACACTTTGCATAGATATAAAAATGATAGATCAGAAGCCGACATCTCAAGCAAAAAGAGTATATGCTGACATAATATCACAAAAGGACGCAATTATAACAAAAATGGAGATTTTTGCTGGAGGTAAGTTAAAAACGGTTGGCGAAGAAGTGAAAAAAGGAGAGGTAATAGTATCAGGAGAAATGACTCTTCACGGCAAACTCTTACCTATTGAAGAAAAAGCATTTTTCTATTCAACAGGTAAGGTTTACGGTGATTATGATGAAACCGTTTCATTTTTTGTTCCATTTAAGGATACCGAACAAACTGTCAGCAGGAATATATCTTATGCACAGTATTTTCAGTTCTTTTCCGCTCAGATTCCGCTTAATCCATTTGCGGATAACAGCGGACTGAAAGAAACAGAGAGGATAAGCTACTTCAGCCTTTTTGGTTTTGATATGCCTTTTGGAATAGCAACAAAGACATATGATCAATACACATACGAGCCTATTGTCAGAAACGAAGAACAAGCAACAGCTGTTTGCAGAAAAAGAATCGAAAACTATGAGAATAATATTTTAAAAGACAAAAAGATAATTACGAAAACTGAAAAAACAAGCAAATCCAAAGAAGGAATCACAATAACTGTTTCCTATAAACTAAATGGTGAAATAGGAGAAATTAAAGAAATCTTAAAAAAATAGGAAAATTACTCTTTATTTTTAAAATCAGTTATGTTATAATTATCGTGTAACCTAGGCGACTATGATATCTGAATTAAGCAATAGGTTTTTGTACTTATTAAAAAATTTAAGGAAACACTTATATGATAGAAAGAATTATTGAAGCTCAAAACATGGATACGATACTTAATGTATTCGGTAACTTTGATGAAAACGTAAATCTTTTGCAAAAGGAATACAATGTGGTAATATTAAACCGCGGAACGGATATTAAAATCACAGGAGATGAAGAGAACGTAAAAAAAGCGTCTGAAGCTGTGAAATCTTTGTTCTTGCTAGCTGAAAAAGGAACTGTTTTAGATGAACAAAGCTTGCGTTACGTTTTTTCTTTGGTAAAAGAGGGAACTCAAAGAGAGCTTGAAAAGCTGTCAGATGACGGAATATGTGTTACTACAAACGGTAAAATCGTAAGACCTAAAACCATCGGACAAAAGAAATATGTAGATCAAATTAAAAAAAATACGATTGTTTTAGGAGTGGGCCCTGCGGGAACCGGAAAGACATATCTTGCGGTTGCGATGGCTGTTAAGGCGTTCAGAGCGCATGAGGTCAATAAAATAATTCTTACACGTCCTGCTGTCGAAGCGGGTGAAAAGCTCGGCTTCTTACCGGGAGATTTGCAGAACAAGGTTGATCCGTATCTAAGACCGCTTTATGACGCACTTTTTGATATGCTGGGTGCTGAATCTTTTGTCAAACAGCAGGAAAGGGGAGCTATTGAGGTTGCTCCGCTTGCATATATGAGAGGAAGAACGCTTGACGATGCGTTTATAATACTTGACGAAGCTCAAAACACAACTCCTGAGCAGATGAAAATGTTTCTTACACGTTTAGGTTTTAATTCTAAAATTGTAATTACCGGGGATATTACTCAAATCGACCTTCCTGATACAAGAAAATCAGGCTTGATACAGGCGATGAAGGTATTAAAAAATGTAGATGATATTTATATTAATAGGTTTACGGAAAAGGACGTTGTACGGCATAAACTGGTACAGGACATAATAAGAGCATATGAAAAATATTCAAACGAAAGGAAGAGTTCAAGGCAATGAGCAAAGCAAAGGTTTTAATTCATAACAAACAAAAAGACGTAAAAGTACCTGTAGGTATCAGACTTTTAATAAGAAGAAGCTGCAGTGCTGTTTTGACTTATGAGAATTTTCCGGGAAATGCCGAAGTTTCTGTATCGTTTGTAAATGACAAACAGATTCATAAGCTTAATTCAGAATACAGAAATATTGATAAGTCAACGGATGTTTTGTCCTTCCCGCTTGGTGAAAACGGAAATTATGATATAAATCAGGAAACGAGCGATTATCTTCTTGGAGATATTGTTATTTCTCTTCAAACGGCTGAAAGGCAAGCCGAAATATATAATCATTCTCTTGAACGTGAGATCGGATTTTTGACAGTGCATTCTATGTTTCATCTGCTTGGTTATGATCACGAAAAAAGCAATCTTGAAGCACAGATAATGAGAGAAAAGGAAGAGGCTGTTTTAGGAGAACTTGGAATCTCAAGAAACAGTACTTTTGTTGAATAATAAGGAGTTTAAATGGCTACTAAAAGTGCTTTTGTAACTATAATAGGACGAGCTAATGCGGGAAAGTCATCGCTGCTTAACTCATTAGTCGGAGAGAAAATTGCAGCGGTTAGTTCAAAGCCACAAACAACAAGAACCAAAATAACAGGTGTTTTGACTAAGGGCGACACGCAATTTGTTTTTATTGATACACCGGGTATGCACAAGGCGAGAACTAAGCTTTCTGAGCATATGGTGAAAACTATTAATGAGAGCGTTAAAAGCGTTGATCTTATAATTTTCATGGCAGATGCTTCTAAGAATATCAGCGACAGTGAAACCGCACTATTAAATAATATAAACTCAAAAAAAAGCAAAGTCATTTTGTGCATTAACAAAATAGACCTTGTAAGCAAAGATGCTCTTATCAAAAAAATGGCAGAGTATTCTACATTGCTTGATTTTGCGGAGATTATTCCGATAAGCGTAATTAATAACGATGGACTGGACTTGATAATGGACTTCTTAGAGAAGAATGCCGAGGAAGGGCCTCATTATTTTTCTGATGATGCAATTACCGATCAGCCCGAAAAGGTTCTTATAGCTGAAAAAATAAGAGAAAAGGCATTGTTGTGTCTTGATGACGAAGTTCCGCATGGAATTGCTGTAGGAATTGAGGATGTGTCTGAACACGACAACAGACACGGTGAGGCGATCATGGATATTGATGCAGTTATTTATTGCGAACGAGATTCTCATAAAGGCATTATTATCGGAAAACAAGGAAGTATGCTAAAAAAAATTGGACAAGCTTCCCGTGAAGAGCTTGAAGATTTCTTTCAGATTAAAGTTAATCTAAAATGTTGGGTAAAGGTTAAAGAAGGCTGGAGGAACAGGGAAGGATTAATTAAAAATTTTGGTCTTTCATATAAATAAAAATTTCCACTAATAAAAATTATCACCTTTCAAAGAATATTTGTGAGGTGATAATTTATGAGTGAATGGGATAAGTTTTATAAATCGGGAAAAATAGCAGACTATTTGACATATTGCAAACATAAGTCTAAGGACTTAAAAGGAGAGAAGGAAAGTGCTGATAACGACTGATGGAGTTGTTTTGAGAGAATGCATTCAGGGCGAAAGTGATAAATACATTGACATTCTCACCGATGATATGGGAATTATTTCTGTTTGCGTAAAGGGCGTAAGGAAAATGAATTCCAAAAATTCCGGATCAACCCAACTGTTCTCCTATTCGAAGTTTTGTTTTAGCCAGCGCGGAGAGAGAAATACTTTAAACAGCAGCGAGATTATATCCAGCTTTTTTAATATTTCAGCTGATATAGAAAGCTTGGCGCTTGCAGCTTATTTTTCTGAACTTTTAAGGTACTCTATGCCTGAAAATATACCTTCAAAAAACGTCAAAAGACTTTTGCTTAATTGATTGTATTATCTTGATAACGGAAAACGAAGTCGGAAATTTTTAAAGTCTTTGTTTGAATTTCGGCTTCTTTGCGAAATCGGTTTGATACCTGATTTATTAGGATGCTGTGAATGTTATCAGTATCGTTCAAATTCCATGTATTTTGACATTATAAACGGAAAGCTTTTTTGCAGTAACTGCTTTAATAAAGAGCTTGATTACAATACGGTTAGAATAAGCGACAGTGAGCTTCACACACTGCGGCATATTGCGCTCACCGATTTTGATCGTCTATTTAATTTTAAAATATCCGATGAATTACAAGCTTCGGTTGGTAAGGTCACTGAAAAATATGTACTTGCCCATTTTAACAGAGATTTTAAAACATTAAAATATTTAAAAAGTATAGCTTATTAAAATATAGGAGGATAAGTTGAATAATAAGGATTTTCATACTTTAGAACTACATAAAATACTTGCACTCCTTGAGAAGGAGTGTTCAAACTCTTATACAAAAGAAATAGCTTTAAATTTATCTCCGATTGCAGACGCTGAGGAGATAAAAATCGAGCTTATTAAGACGAATGAGGCTTTAGCC
>USCU01000109.1 GCA_900553335.1 uncultured Ruminococcus sp.
TCCCAATACAGCAAGTGAAATAACAATCGGCATCGGCAAAAATCTCATTTCATATGGAATTCCCGTCTGTGCAATCATCATTGTATTTATTGCAGGAAACAGTAGGTAAGAAATTCCAATTCCAATAATTGAAGCAATGAAGGTAAGGCTTAAAAACTGTAATAACAATGAACAGATCAACTGTTTTGATGTATAACCTTGAGCTTTAAATACACCGAGGTTTTTTATGTTCACCTGTATATAATTAATGATATTCGATACGATCACAACGATCGCAATAAGCAGTACAAATAATGCCATAGCGCTAATTATTCCCGAACAGATCATCTGTGAAATATAGCGTGATTGCGAAACAATATTATAGTTGTTGCTTACGATAGTGATATTAGGCTGATATTTTGAAACCGCACTTTTCAGCGATCCTTCATAATTCAGACTCTCCGACTTATCTTTTAGCCGCACTGAGCACAGCGTTGCCGACGGGGCATATCCGTTATTTTCAAGCTCTTTATACTTATCGTCCGTAAGTACAATTTCTGTCATAACACAATTGTGCGATCCCATCATAATACTGTTGAAAAATCCACATACCGTGTATATCTCTTTGTGACTGCCTATCGAGATCTCAATAGGTTTTCCTACAGAAATATCGTTTGTTTTATAGAGCATCGGTAAGTAAATGCCGCTTGTAAAAGCACCTTCTTCTACAATTTCGACTTTTCCGATAGATCGAGTCAGCGCCGTCTGCTTATCCAAAAATACGCACCAGCTACTCAATTCACCGCCGTTATAAGGAAAAGTTACATTTGAGTGCATACAGTTATCCAAACGGTATTCTGCGGTGCGGCTGTCGCTTTCAAGCGTTTGGGACAGAAAGCTTTGAAATTCATCACTGTTGCCGTCTGCCGCTAAAGTAAAATGTTCAGCATTAAATTTATCATGGTATCTGTCAAAGTTTTGCTTGTAATCCATAGAAAGCATCAACCAAAGATTCATCATGAAAGCAGCAAGCAGAATCAGAATGAGAATGGACGCAGTCTGGCCTTTTGATTTTCGGATATTGGAGCGGGCAATCAGAAAACTTTTTCTCATATTACCACCCCATATCATTCAGAAAATTGGAGAGCTTTTCATGCCGCTGCATATCGCCGTGCGAATATTTGCCCAAATCACATTCACCCAAGATGACGCCGTCCTTTAAGTATAGAATACGGTTGCCTCGTCGGGCAGAACGCATATCATGCGTTACCATAACCACGCTTTGACCTTTTTCATTAAATCTAGTAAGGGTGTCTAAAACGTCAAGTCCCGTTTTAGAATTCAGCGCACCTGTCGGCTCGTCAGCAAATAAAATTTCAGGCGAATTGATCAGTGCTCGAACAATTCCCACACGCTGCGCTTCGCCTCCTGAAATCTGTGTAGGGAATTTCTTTTGCGTTTCTTCGGAAATATCCACCGCTTCAAACAATTCCTTCGCCTTTGCTGCAAGTGCTTTTTTATCCTTGCTCACAAGAAGTCCTGCGGAAAGAACATTATCCATGACGCTCATTCCGTCAATCAGATAAATCTGCTGGAAAACAAAACCGCAATGATCTCGCCGAAACACAGCAAGCCCATCCTGTGACAAATCAGAAATGACCTGATCTCTGAATGTAATCGTACCGAGCGTTGGCGTGTCCATTCCCGATATGGCATACAAAAGCGTAGACTTTCCTGCGCCGCTTGCTCCCATAATAACGGTAAAGTCGCCCTTATAAAGCTTAAGATCAATATTTTTCAGAACGTGCTGCATTGTGCCTCCGTTTGAAAAGGATTTACTTAATTTCTCTGCTTTTAATAAAGTTTCTTTCATACACAATGACCTCCTTTTTACACGTTCTATTGTACGTTTTCAATTCTTAATTGTCTTTATGCATTTCTTAAATATTTCTTAAATCGTACTGTCAAAAGCAATCCAAACAGTCACCTTCAGTCCTGTTGAACCGTTTGCAATGTCGAGTCGTCCCTTCATTTTTTTCATGCAATAATCGGAAATATACAATCCAAGACCTGCGCCTTCTATGTTCTTTGTATTGTTACCTCGCTTAAATTTCTCCTTCAGAAGCGGCAGCTGCGGCTCGTCGATACCACCGCCGTAATCTTCGATGCAAACTGTTAAATAATTTCCCTGAATTTCCGCAGTTATGTTTATTTTTGTATCAGCATATTTATATGAATTGGCAAATATATTATCAAACACCTGCTGTAAACGCAGTCTGTCTGCAAATAAGATGCAGTCAGGAACAGACGGTATTACGGCACGATGCAGATAATCGGAATTTTCAAGTAAAGCTTGCACTTCCTCACTTTTCAAATCCGATGGTGTTACCGAAAGCTCGTTAAGCTCCTCCAAAGTAGCAGAAAACAGATTGGTGACAAGTGTATTGATCTGGTCCGCCTTTTGGATGATTTGCTTATAATTTTCTCTGCTTTTTTCATTTAATGACAAAGCCGCACCAACCTCTGAAGCTGCTTTGATGCTTGCAACCGGAGTTTTAATATCGTGCGACAGCTTTGCCACCAATTCTTTTTTGCTCTCATTTGCTTTTGCTTCGGCAATTCTTGCTTTTTTTAATTCAGAACGCATCATGTCAAAGCTCTCAGTAAATGCTCCGAAAATATTTTGCCGATCCATTTGTAGCGGAATATCCAGATTACCTCCCGCAATACGCTCTGCGAATCTTTTCAGCTTGCGAAACGGTTTTATGATTGTACGCCGCATATAGAAAAAATATCCGGTACAAATGCATAACTGTAAGAGCATTGCTGCTATGACAACAAAAATGATCGTCTGTTTTTCAGATCGAAAAATAAGCTCATCGTTATTGTAAACAATGAGCTTGCCTACGACTGATCCTCCAACTTCAATATCAAGGATTGTATCCTTATGGCTGATTGCCATGTTAATGCTTTTACTCAATCCTGACCTTGTTTTGTACAAAACAACTCCGTCTGAATCCAGTACAACATAATCGAGTGCTGTACGATTGATATGTTTATCTAAATTATCCCAATCACTTTGAACTGTCTGAACAGCTTCATTGATTGTCACGGTATCCTGTAAATTCTCCGTTTTAGGGATCGCAAACAGCAAAAGCACGGCAATTTCAATCAAAAATGTAATAAACATTCCGCTGAAAAAAACACGGTTTTTCATTGATTACCTCCGATAAACTTGTAACCATCTCCCCAAACTGTAATAATATATTCAGGACTGCCGGGTTCCCGTTCAATTGCCTCACGTATTTTGCGTATATGCACATTCAGAGTACCATCTCCGGTAAATTTATCCTCCCATACCTTTTCAAACAATTCCTGTTTCGAAATCATCCGACCTGCGTGCTGTATCAGATAGGAAAGCAGCTTAAATTCGAGTGAAGTCAGTTTTACCGGAGTTCCGTCAACCAAAATCTGTCTTGCGCTAAAATCCACATACAAGCGCCCGTCAGCGTACTTCATTTCGTCCTTGTTTCCATAACGCTTGAGTACCGCCTTGACCTTGGCCAATAAAACGCTGAGGGAATACGGCTTTTGAATATAATCATCGCCGCCGATACTCAGTGCAATAATCTTATCATCATCACTTGTTCGTGCTGAGATAAATAAAATGGGAATTTCCGTGGTTTTCCTAAGCTCTTTGCATAACTCAAATCCGCTGCCGTCACCGAGATTTATGTCGAGCAAAAGCAGCTCAGCTGTGTTTTCTCTAAAAAATTCTCTGCAATCTGAAGCACTATATGCAAGTGCGGTATTTACGCCAAACAAATTGAAATATTCCGCTGTGCTGTCGGCAAGCAGTTTTTCATCATCTATGATTAAGCAATCATATGTCATTTTAATCATCCTTTCGTTTTCATTGAGAAGAACGGGGAATTCTTTCTAAATTTTTGTCTTTTTTATGCGGCCGTATATTGGCTTTTACATGATTCCGGAAATAAGCAAAGTATTTTACAATTTTGCAGCACACTTAATTTGACAGAAATTACACACTGTAATTTCCGTGTGTTTGACATTCTCCGTTTTTGTGCTGTTTTTTATTAAATGCAATTCATACTCACATCCAAAATAAAATTTACATCTCCATTATACTTCGATTTAATAAAGAATACAAGGCTGCAAATTTGAGTTTTCATAAATTCTGTGTACAAGTCTCAACAATCAGCTGATTGTTACATGAAAGGTTACATACAGCATCTAATTAATACGGCAACTATCACCGAAATTATTCTCCATCATGTAGACAGTCCCTTTTTTGATTTTCTTCATAAAACACAAAAAAGCCCAGCGAAAGATTCGCTGAGCTTGCTATCTGGCTCCCCAAGTTGGACTCGAACCAACGACACATCCGGTCAGAAACATAGTAGTTCCACTTGCCTGTTCGGCTTCGTGTTACTCCTTGTTTCTTTCCGCAATAATCTCCCTGCCCCTCGCACTGCGAGCGGTCGATTATTGCGCAGTTAACAGCCGATACGGCTGCACGCAAAGCAGTTGGTACGATTCTAATTTTAAAAACAAAAAAGAAAGCCGGTCGAATGGTTCGACCAGCTTATGCATTGGCTCCCCAAGTTGGACTCGAACCAACGACCCTGCGGTTAACAGCCGCATGCTCTACCGACTGAGCTATTGAGGAATATAAAGTCGGCAACTACCTATTTTCCCGGGCAGTCACCCGCCAAGTATCTTCG
>USCU01000110.1 GCA_900553335.1 uncultured Ruminococcus sp.
GAAACGGGACTGAGTTCAACATCAACCGTTCACCACCACCTCAAGGCACTTGAAGAAAAAGGTCTTATTTCACGAGAACACGGCGTGAACCGTTGTATTCAGATTAACGGTATGGAGAAAAACACCGATGTTCCTGTTTTGGGCAGAGTTGCGGCAGGTTATCCGATTCTTGCCGTTGAGAATATTGAATGTTATGTGCCTGTTCCCGACAGCTTAAAAAGGGGCAGAGAGCTTTTTGCTCTGCGTGTTCAGGGCGAAAGTATGATTAACGCAGGCATTTTCCCTGACGATATTTTAATTGTTCACCGCACACCTGTTGCGGAGAACGGCGAAATCGTTGTTGCTCTTGTCGGTGACGAGGCGACCGTAAAGCGTTTTTACAAAGAAAACGGTCACTTCAGACTTCAGCCTGAAAACGACACAATGGATCCTATTATTGTAGACGAGGTGAAAATACTCGGACGTGTAATTGCAGTCATCCGTTATTATGAATAAACAAAAAAAATAAACCGGAGCTTAAAAACTCCGGTTTTTATTTTACACTAATTTAATTTCTAAGCTTACTTAGCAAGCTTCATGAGCTGCGACTTCTTTCTTGCAGCCTTATTCTTGTGCATAATACCCTTTGCACAAGCCTTATCCACCTTCTTGATCGCTTCTGTTACAGCAGCAGCATCGCCGGCTTCAGCCTTCTTAAGAGCAGTCTTAAGGTCAGACTTTATAGCCTTATTTCTAAGAGTCTTGCTCTCGATTACCTTTACTCTCTTCTTAGCAGATTTAATGTTTGGCAAAATATTTCCCTCCTCATTTTCCTGCGAATGTTATCGCTCTTAATTCACTCATTTGCGTGAACTCTGCCGCAGACTGAGAGGAAATGCGGCGGATTCATAAAACAAGTCTCAACTGGTATAATAACATAAAAGGCTGAAAAATGCAAGCCTTTTTTCAAATTTTTTTATAAGGAATGATGTATTTTGTCAATTCGTACAGATCTTGCGGTTGAGCTTACCGAAAACCCCAACATATCGGAGGGGATAAAAACAAGCGAGAAAGAAATCTCTGATCTTATCGTTACGGAAACCGAAATTTTAACTGAGAAGGCTGAAAAAGAAATCTCAAAACCTAGAGGAAAGTATATAACGGTTGCCTCAAAAAGCACTTTTGATGTTCACAGTGATTTATTTAACGAGCGGGCAAAGATAATTGCTGATGAGCTTACACCGATGCTAAAAAATGCAGACAACATTTTAGTTGCAGGATTGGGGAACAGAGATATTACCCCCGACAGTCTTGGAGTTATAGCCGCCGATCATATTTTTGCAACAAGGCATATTCACAATCTCGCTCCTGATCTAATAACAGACGATATGCCGAGCGTGTGCGTTTTAACACCGAACGTAATGGGAAAAACGGGAATTGAAACCGCAAAAACAATAGGAGCTATAGTAAAGGAAATATCTCCCGATGTTGTTATAATCATAGATTCTCTCGCCTGTGCAAAGCTTTCAAACCTCGCTAAAACCATTCAGCTTTCCGACACGGGAATTTCTCCGGGAAGCGGAGTTTTGAATAAAAGAGCAGAATTATCTTTCTCTACTCTCGGGACTCGTGTTATTTCAGTCGGCGCTCCAACTGTTGTAGATATGCAAACTATAGCCGAAAATATTTCAGGCGGATCGGGCGGATATGACTATGAAAACTTCTTTGTAACTCCAAAAGACATAGATCGTCTTATCGCCCGGACAGCAAAGCTTATATCCTCTGCGATAAATCTGAGCTTATTCCCGTCATTGACGCTTGAGGAAATCAACTCCCTTGTCGAATGATTTTCTGCACACAAAAAAGCAAGCGACATCTTCGCCGCTTGCTTTTAATTTTAATCTTCGTCTATTGTGTCATCTGCTTCTTCCGCTTCTTTAGCTTCGATTTCTTTTGCCTCACTCGCTTCTGCTTCCTGAGCCTTAGCCTCTTCATCGGAAATTTGTTCAACCTCAGAAATTTCCTCATTTTCGTCATGCTCTGCACGAGTAAAGGTGACTACCTCACTGTCCTCAGATAATCTCATAAGCCTTACTCCCGCAGCGTATCTTCCCATAACCCTTATATCAGCCGCACGAAGCCTTATAACAACTCCATCCGAAGAAATCATGATAATATCGTCCTCTTCGTCAACTACCTTAATTCCGCATACAGCTCCTCTTAATTCTATCTTCTTTGAGTTATAGTTAAGAGTTCCCATACCGCCTCTGTTCTGAACACGGTAATCAGATATCTCAGTTCTTCTTCCGTAGCCTTTCTCGGTTACAGTTAAAACGGTTGCATCCTCACGGATTCTCGCCATAGAAACAACATAATCGCCGCCTCGAAGTTTAATCGCACGAACTCCGTGAGCAGTTCTTGACATAACTCTTGCCTGCTCCTCAGAGATTCTTATGATTCTTCCGAGGTGTGTTGCAATCAAAAGCTCATCCTCGCCGCCGGTCATGCGAACGCCCATTATTTCGTCGCCTTCATCAATTCCTATTGCTCTGAGTCCGCTCTTTCTTACGTTTTTATAGTCACTGAGTCTTGTTCGCTTGATCTTTCCGTTCTTTGTTACCATAACTATAAACTTGTTTTCATCGTCAAGCGTTTCAGTCTTTATCATCTGAGCTATCTTTTCTCCTTCGCTTAGCGGAAGGAGATTTACTATATTCGTTCCTCTTGACTGTTTTGAGCCTTCCGGAACTTCATAGCATTTAAGCTTATACATTATTCCCTTGTTGGTGATGAACAAAACCTGATCATGAGAAGAGCAGATAAACATTTCCGAAACAAAGTCATCCTCCCTTTGCTTCATTCCCGTAACTCCTCTTCCGCCTCTGTTCTGAGTTTTGTAAACTGAAACAGGCATTCTCTTAATATAACCCTGATTTGTATAAGTAACAACACTCTCTTCGACAGGAATAAGGTCCTCAATGTCAACTTCACCGCTCACGTTTTCGATCTGCGTTCTTCTTTCATCACCGAATTTCTTTTTAAGCTCTTCGGTTTCCTCTAAGATAATGTTTAAAACTCTGTTATGATCTGCCAGTATATCTTCAAGGTCAGCAATGATTGCCTTTATTTTTTCAAACTCATCAACTATCTTTTGTCTTTCAAGTCCCGTAAGACGTCCGAGCTGCATCTTAACTATCTCGTCCGCTTGAACTTCTGTAAGACCTTTTGTATGTTCCGTAAGAGCGTTACCTTCAAGAAGTATAGACATATCCTCGTTCTTAAAACGTTCAATCAATCGTTCTTTACCTTCAGCAATAGACTTACTTGAACGAAGAATTGAAATAACCTCATCAATGTTGTCGATCGCAAGGCAATATCCCTGCAAAATATGCGCTCTTGCCTTTGCTTTTTTAAGGTCATACTGTGTTCTCTTCTCAATTATAGTAACCTGATGGTTAAGGTAATGCTCAAGCATTTCCTTAAGGGTAAGTATCTTCGGAACTCCGTTTACGAGCGCAAGCATAATAACGCCTACTGTATCCTGAAGCTGGGTATAAGAGAAAAGCTTGTTTAAAACTACCTGAGCAATAGCATCCTTCTTAAGCTCGACAACTATTCTCATTCCGTTTCTGTCAGACTCATCTCTTATATAATGAATTCCGTCAACTCTCTTGTCCTTAACAAGATTTGCAATGTTCTCAACAAGCCTTGCCTTATTTACCATATATGGGATTTCGGTGATAACGATAGCTTCTCTGCCCTTTATTTGCTCTATAGAGGTTTTTCCTCTGAGAGTAATTTTGCCTCTGCCTGTTGCATACGCCGCTCTTATTCCTGATCTTCCCATTATTATTCCGCCTGTCGGGAAGTCAGGCCCTTTTATGCTTTCCATTATTTCATCGAGTGTACACTCAGGGTTCTCAACGAGCGTCCGAAGTGCATCAACTACCTCGCAAAGATTGTGCGGCGGAATGTTTGTAGCCATACCTACTGCAATTCCCGTTGCACCGTTTACAAGCATATTAGGAAATCTTGAAGGAAGTACAACAGGCTCTTTAAGTCTGTCATCATAGTTCGGCATATAAGGAATCGTTTCCTTATCAATATCGGAAAGCATAGCCAATGCAAGCTTCGCCATTTTCGCTTCAGTATAACGGTAAGCAGCCGGAGGGTCGCCGTCAACAGAACCGAAGTTTCCGTGTCCGTCAATAAGCGGATATCGAAGCGAAAAACTTTGCGCCAAACGAACAAGCGCATCATAAACAGATGCATCGCCGTGAGGGTGGTATCTTCCCAAAACAGCTCCTACTGTATCGGCACATTTTCTGTATGGCTTCTCCGGCGTAAGATTGTTTTCATACATAGTGTAAAGTATTCTTCTGTGAACAGGCTTAAGACCGTCACGAACGTCAGGAAGCGCACGGGAAACGATAACTGCCATAGAATACTGAATAAACGAAGTTTGCATTTCGTTTTCAATATCCCTAACTATTATTTTTTCATTTTGTCCAAATGCGGGTGTCTGATTTTCATCATTTGCCACAAAATCACTCTCTTTTCTTTAATTGTTAATTACTTATTTTTCTTTTCTGTTTCAAAATCATCGCCAAGCTTGTTTTTAAAGGTATTTCTGATAATGCTGATCTGATAATCCTCCATACATCTTTTTGGTAAAACGTATAT
>USCU01000111.1 GCA_900553335.1 uncultured Ruminococcus sp.
GGGCTCGGAGATGTGTATAAGAGACAGTAATAATAGTAAATAACTGTTAAGGTACAGATTTTTTAGCAGAACCCTTAGCTGTTGGCTGTGTGGGTACTGTTTTAGAATAAGGAGATGTTTGGATGGAAAAGGACGCTAAAAAAATTGCAATTGTCGGAACAGGAATGGTTGGTATGACGTACGCTTACGCAATGCTTAATCAAAACGGCTGCGACGAAATGGTACTCATAGACATCAACAGGGAAAAAACTATCGGAGAAGCTATGGACCTGAATCACGGATTGCCGTTCGCTCCGTCAGCTATGAAGATTTATGCAGGAGATTACAACGATTGCGGCGATGCAGATATTGTTGTTATTTGTGCGGGTGTGGCACAAAAGCCGGGAGAATCCCGATTAAATCTTCTCAACAGAAACGCCGAAGTTTTTAAAACCATTATAGATCCGATTGTGAAGGCGGGGTTTAATGGAATTTTTCTTGTTGCAACAAATCCTGTGGACATTTTGACATATATCACACGAAAAATTTCGGGATTCCCTGCAAAACAGGTTATCGGCAGCGGCACAACGCTTGATACGGCACGGCTTCGTTTTCTTGTCGGAAAATATTTCGATATAAGCCCGAGAAATATTCACGCTTATGTGATCGGAGAACACGGCGACAGTGAATTTGTTCCATGGTCGCAGGCTCTTATTTCAACAAAATCCGTTATTGATATCGTAAGACGAAACAATAAATTCTCCATGGATGAGCTTTTAAATATTCAAGAAGAAGTGCGTACATCCGCACAGATCATTATCAAAGCAAAACAAGCTACCTATTACGGAATCGGCATGGCACTTACCGAAATTACAAAGGCAATTTTCCGTGATGAAAACAGCATTCTCACAGTTTCCACGGCGCTTAACGGAGAATATGGCGAGCACGATGTAACGATCGGCGTTCCTGCGGTGGTGAACAGAAGCGGTATAAAAGACATTTTGGAATTAAATTTAAATGATGATGAAATGAGTAAATTTAAAAATTCATGTGAAACACTGCGGCAGTTTTACAAGGATTTAACTATATAAATTTTTAAGGAAAGAGGATTATTGATTATGGAAAAAATTAAAGCTATTCAGTATGGATGCGGAAAAATGAGCAAATATACATTGCGGTATATGTACGAGCATGGAGTTCAGATCGTCGGTGCGATTGATATAAATCCTGAAGTGGTCGGTATGGATATCGGTGATTTTGCAGAGCTTGGTGTGAAAACGGGTGTGATCATCAGCAGCAATGCCGATGAAGTCCTGGACAACACCGATGCCGATATCGCAGTTGTTACACTTTTCAGTTTGGTAAGTGACTGCTACGAACACTATGTTAAATGTCTGAGCCGTGGAATCAACGTCATCTCGACCTGTGAGGAGGCTACCTATTGCTGGACAACCGATCCTGTGCGTGCCAACACTCTTGATGTTATTGCCAAAGAACATGGTTGCACATTTGTCGGAAGCGGAATGGAGGATACCTTCTGGATAAACATGGTAGGTATGATCGCCGGAAGCTGTAACAGTATCCAAAAAATCGAAGGCGCAGTAAGCTACAATGTTGAGGATTACGGACTGGCTCTGGCAAAGGCTCATGGTGTAGGATTAAGCGCAGAGGAATTTGAAAAGCAAGTTGCACACCCCGAAACTATAGAGCCGTGCTATGTATGGAACTCAAACGAAAGCCTTGCCGCAAAGCTTGGACTTACAATTAAAAGCCAGACGCAAAAGTGCGTTCCGTATTTTAAGGACGAAGATGTTTATTCCTCTACAATGCAACGGACAATTCCTAAGGGAGAGTGCATTGGAATGGCGGCTGTTGTAAAAACCGAAACATTCCAAGGCCCGATAATTGAAACAAGATGCATAGGCAAGGTTTACGGTCCCGATGACGGAGATATGTGCGATTGGAAAATCACAGGCGAACCGGATACAGAATTTCATGTAGTCAAACCCGCTACAGTTGAGCATACATGTGCAACTATTGTCAACCGAATTCCGAGCGTTTTAAATGCGCCGTCAGGTTTGGTGACTGTTGACGAATTAGATGAAATTGCGTATTTAGCCTATCCGATGGAATTTTACTGTTGATAAAAGTATTATAATTGTTCGGTAATCAGAGAAACAGCAGATTATAAAGAATTTTCAATGTTTGACAAAACAATCCAAATGCGGTGAGGTCTATTATTTCTTTTGTCTGTATTTTCTGATATAAAATACCCTCTTATGATAGATGTTTTGATTCTACCATAAGAGGGTATTTTTACAAATGATGAATTAAACTGTCAATTACTTTTTGCTGATAAGATTTAGTGTATCTCTTGCAATAAGAAGCTCTTCATTTGTAGGAATAACCCAAACTTCAACCTTTGAATCAGGCGTAGAAATCTTAATAAGCTTACCCTTGCAATCGTTTATCTTCTCATCAATTTTAATTCCGAAGAAATCCATGTCAGCGCAAACGTCAACCCTTACATCAGGAGCGTTCTCACCGATTCCTCCTGTGAAAATGATAACATCAAGACCGTTCATTGCAGCAGCATACGAGCCTATATACTTCTTTATATCGTAGACGAGCATTTCTTTTGCAAGCAAAGCTCTTTCATTTCCGTGTTCCGCAGCAGCAGAAATATCTCTGTTGTCGCTCGAAACTCCGGAAACTCCCAAGAATCCTGATTTCTTGTTCATATAGTCGCTCATTTCAGCAGCGGAAAAGCCGTGCTTTTGAGCAACAAAGGTAACAGCAGACGGATCAATAGCACCGGTTCTTGTACCCATCAGAAGTCCGTCAAGAGGAGTGAATCCCATTGAAGTGTCAATGCTCTTTCCATCTTTAATGGCAGTAATTGAAGAACCGTTTCCAAGGTGACAGGTTACAATCTTAAGTCCCTCGAGGCTCTTTCCTGTTTCTTTAGCGTACTTAGCTGTTACGAATCTGTGGCTCGTACCGTGGAAACCGTATTTTCTAACAGAATACTTTTCATAATCCTCGTAAGGAAGACCGTACATAAATGCTTTTTTAGGCATTGTCTGATGAAAAGCAGTGTCGAAAACAACAACCTGCGGAGTAGTTTTGGGAATTACCTTAGAGCAAGCTCTGAGCGCAAGTGCATGAGCATGGTTATGGACAGGAGCTAAATCTCTGAGTTCATCAATTTTGTCAATGATCTCCTCTGTTACAAGACAAGGCTTATCGAAAACCTCTGCTCCCTGAACAACTCTATGTCCCACAGCCGAAATCTCACTCATAGATGAAATAACAGAAGCATCGCTCTTGGTTAAAACCTCGACAAGCTTTTCAAACGCTTCAGTATGAGTCGGAAAATTACAATCTTCTGTGTACTCTCTTCCGTCAAAGGTTTTGTGCGAAATATGACCATCAATTCCAATTCTGTCACAATTTCCCTTTGCAATAACGCTTTCGTCCTCCATGTTGAGAAGCTGGTACTTTAAAGATGAGCTTCCGGCGTTTACAACTAAAATCTTCATTATTAATATGCTCCTTTTCAAAATGTCTTGACTTTTAAACTATATTTTTATATTATAGCATTAGCAGAAAAATTTCAAGGGGTTTCGAGAAAAAAATCGAAAACGCAAGTATTTTTTGCCAGGTAGATAATAAAATGGGAGGTAAGGCATGAAAATCGCAGGAGTAGTTGCGGAATTTAACCCATTTCACACCGGTCATAAATATCTGCTTGATAATATACGGAATATGGGGTTTTCACATATTGCCGTTTGTCTTTCCTCAGACATAACTCAGCGTGGGGATATAGCGCTTTTTGACAAAAGAACAAGAGCGGTTTGTGCTTTAAAAAACGGAGCGGATTTAGTTTTAGAGCTTCCTTTTCCGTTTTCTGCGTCCTGTGCCGAGATTTATGCACACAAATCTGTTGAAATCTTAAAGGCTGTCGGGATAGACGCTCTTGTGTTCGGAAGCGAAACCGCTGACAAGGACTTACTTTTAAAGGCGGCAAAGCTAAGCGATACGCTTAAAAACAGCGATAAAATTAAAATGCTTTTAAAGAACGGAAAAAGCTATCCTGATGCGTTTTACAGCGCCGTTGAGGATGAACTGGGTGAAAGTGCGGAACAAATCTTTAAAAGACCTAACTCAACTCTTGCAGTAGAATATATAAAATCACTTGGTTCTACACCCTTTTATACCGTTTTGAGAACGGTTCCCCATGACAGCGATCAAGCAGAAGAATACGCTTGTGCATCAAAAATCAGAAGCGAAATTTTAAACGGCAGCAAAGAAATACTAAAATATCTTCCGTATCAGGCAAATAACTTTGCGTTTTCAGATATCAAAAAAATAGAACGCTCGGTAATCTTTTCTATTTGCAAAATGACAAAGTCCAAGCTGATGTCTTTCTTCGATATAAACGAAGATATAGCGTCAAGACTTTTGAACGCTTCAAAGCATGCAGCGAGCTATGATGATCTTATAAGTCTTTCAAAAACGAAAGCATATACTATGTCAAGAATAAAGCGGTGTGTTTTAAATGCATACCTTGGTGTAAAAAAAAGCGATTTATTTCTTTCACCTTATTTACGACCTATTGCTGCAAATGACAGAGGAATTGAAATTTTATCAAACGC
>USCU01000112.1 GCA_900553335.1 uncultured Ruminococcus sp.
AGCTAAGAAGGCACCTTTTTATCGTGTAGTAGTTGCTGATTCAAGATATCCAAGGGATGGAAGATTTATCGAGGAAATCGGTTATTATGATCCGACTAAGGAGCCAAGCGTTGTTTCTATCGACGGTGAAAAAGCAAAGAGCTGGATCGCTAACGGCGCACAGCCAACAGAAACAGTTAAGTCACTTTTGAAAAAGAATGGCATTCTTTAATTCTTAAGATGTTTAGCAAGGCTTTTAAAACCCACCAGTGGCGCAAACCTATTTGCCTTGCTAACACAACGGTGGGTGAAGGAGAGTACACAAATGGAAGAGTTATTAAAGGCTATCGTCTGCGAACTCGTTGAAGATAAGGATTCTATTGTTATTACAACCGACGAGCCTAACGATGAAGGTATTATCACCTTGCATCTTCACGTTGCAGAGGGCGATATGGGCAGAGTGATCGGCAAACAAGGCAGAATAGCTAAGGCTATCCGCACTGTTATGAGAGCATACGCTAGTAAGAACGATCAAAAAATTCTTGTGGAAATAGACTAATTCGAGTTGCCCAACATACAAAACAAAGGACGCTAAAGTGCGTCCTTATTTTTTTGCCGGTTTTCCCGAATAAAAAAACAAAGACTGCAAACAATTTTTTATATGAAAAGATTTTTTAAAAAATACTATTTTTATTTTGTCGGAGCGCTTGCTGGAATTGCAAACGGACTTTTTGGTTCGGGTGGAGGTATTATGGTGGTTCCCCTTTTGACCCATGCAGGCTTTGACCAAAAAAAAGCTCAAGCTACATCTATATCTATCACTGTTATTTTGAGTATAGTAAGTCTTTGCGTATATTTGTTTAAAGGAAGCGTTCCGCTTGTCGCTTCTCTTAAATATGTTCCGTTCGGTCTTTTGGGAGCAGCAGTAGGAGCTTATATTTTGAAAAAAACAAAACCCGAAATATTAAAAACATTATTTGCCGTCATGCTTATTGTTTCGGGATTGAGGATGATCTTTAAATGAATTTGATAATAATATTTGCTGTTTCTTTTATTACGGGAATCCTCGCCTCTCTAGGACTTGGCGGAGGCATGATATTAATTTTATACCTAACTCTGTTTAACGGAACAAATCAGTTGGAGGCACAGGGAGTAAACCTTATTTTCTTTTTGCCGATAGCCGCATTAAGTCTTATCTTTCACACCAAAAACAAGCTTGTCGAATGGAAAAAAGTATTGCCGTCACTAATAACCGGCTGCATTTTTGCACTTGCTTTTTCTCTGATAGCAATAAGTATCAATACCGATCTTTTATCACGTCTTTTCGGAGGGTTTATAACGCTCACAGGCGCATATATGCTGTTCAAGAAATATAAAAAGAGAAAAAAATAAATGCTCCTTATTTTACAAGGAGCATTCAGATTGTCTAAAAGCCCAAAATAAAAGTTTTGGGCAAGCTTTTTCAAAAGCTTGCGGTTTCCAAAGGCAGAGCCTTGGTCGCCGCTCGCAGACGGCGAAATTTCTTTTCCAAAGCGCTTTTCAAGGGGTGAATTTTACAACAGTCCGGTGGACTGTTGTAAAAGAGGGGACGCTTTGCAAGTGAAAGCGTCCCCTCTTTTGATTTACTGCAAGACTTTTCTACAGACAAATACTCCTCAATTTACAAGGAGTATTTTTGTTAAAAACACTCTACCCTTCCCACGAGTTTAGGTACTTTTCCTGCTCATCCGTAAGCTTATCTATACTCAGTCCCCAGAATTTGAGCTTTCTGTTTGCAACCTCTTTATCTATCTCATCGGGAACGTCTATTACCATGCTTTCAAGCTTGTCTTTGTTTTTTACCAAATACTGTGCTGAAAGAGCCTGAATCGCAAATGACATATCCATAATTTCTGCCGGATGTCCGTCACCTGCCGCGAGATTAACAAGCCTTCCCTCAGCAATTACATATAACCAGTTTCCATTAGAAAGCTTATAGCCTTGAATGTTATTTCTTGCAAGCTTTGTTTCCACAGCTAAATCTTTAAGTCCTGCAACATCAACCTCACAATCAAAATGACCTGCGTTACACATAATCGCTCCGTCTTTCATATTCAAAAACGACTTTTCACAGATTACATCCTTACAGCCCGTTACCGTCACAAAGAAATCGCCTACTTTTGCAGCCTCCTCCATTTTCATCACCTTAAAACCGTCCATAACAGCTTCCATAGCCTTAATAGGATCAACCTCAGTCACTATAACAGATGCACCTAAGCCTTTTGCTCTCATTGCAACACCCTTTCCGCACCAGCCATAGCCTGCGACTACTACGTTTTTACCTGCAACAATAAGGTTTGTTGTTCTGTTTATTCCGTCCCAAACACTCTGACCTGTTCCGTAGCGATTGTCAAAAAGATGCTTGCAGTCTGCATTGTTTACAAGCACCATAGGAAACTTCAAAGCGCCCTGCTTATTCATAGCTATAAGACGAATAATTCCTGTAGTTGTTTCCTCACAGCCTCCTATAACGTTTGGGATAAGCTCAGGATATTCATTATGGATAAGATTAACGAGATCTCCGCCGTCATCAATTATGATATTAGGGCCTGCCTTTATAACGCTTTCAATGTGACGATGATACTCCTCATCGGTAGCACCGTACCATGCAAAAACATTAAGCCCGGAATGAACCAAAGCTGCCGCAACATCATCTTGTGTTGATAAAGGATTTGACCCTGTTACATACATTTGGGCACCGCCTGCTGCCAAAACCTTACAAAGATATGCCGTCTTTGCTTCGAGGTGAACTGACAATGCTATCTTATAGCCATCAAACGGCTTGTCTACTAGAAACTCCTCTTCAATAGAACGCAAAAGCGGCATATTAGCTTTTACCCAATCAATTTTAATTGCTCCGCTTTGCCATAGCTCTTCATTTCTTATTTCACTCATTTTCATACCAATCCTTTCTTCCCTCAGCGTCTTTAAAAACTCTGTATATTTCAGGATGAGTTGTTTTTGTTCTTATAGGTTTCATATCAAATGTAACAAAACAATGAGTGCTTTCTCCCTCAGCAGAAAGCTTTCCGGTTGTGTCGTTATAAAGCTTATAAACTACCTTAAACCTCACTCCGTTAAATTCCGTTATCATTAGACAAACTCTGAACTTGTCATTAAATCGCACAGGGAAATGATACTTACAGTTTACCGATAAAACAGGGATCATAACACCCTCACTCTCCATTTTATCATATCCGAATCCGATAAGATCAAGCCACCAGATTCTCGCCTCTTCAAACCATCTGATGTAATTTGAATGATGTACTATCCTCATTGCGTCAGTTTCATAATAATACGCTTTTCGCTCATAGTTTTTTATCTTACTCATCCTCGCTCAACCTTTCAATACTTTATTACCGGTTCAATAAAGGGTACAGCCCCGTTATTAATGGTTTTCAGCGAGGAAACTCTATCCCACCGCTGAAAAAATTAAGCGGAACCCACCGCCCATAGAGGCGGAGGACATCTTAATTTAGTTGTATATTTCTTTTCGCAATACGTTTATATTTGCTGCAAAATCAACTCCTATAACGCTCATTCCTCTTACTGTCATAAAATTATATGTTCCTTTGAGCGGAATACTGTCAGCAATTCTCGTATAATTTGAATACTCGTTTGCGTTTATAAGGAATGAAAAAATTTCGCTCTCCGAGAGATTTGTTGTAACCATCGGCAGCGTTATATCCAAAAAGTCGGAAAGCTCTCCCAGACTCATGTTTCTGACCTTTTCAATAACTTGATTTAAAACGTCTCGCTGACGGCGTGTTCGTGCAAAATCAGTTCCTATATACCGAATTCTCGCATAGCAAAGAGCCTGCTTTCCATTCAAATGAAGATTTCCTCCACCGCTCAGCTTATCAGCTCCCTTCTTATCTTTGACAAGCTTATTTATCTCACCTAAATAGTCGTTAATAAGCTTTGCCTCATCATCGGTAACTGTTAAATCCACTCCGCCTACTGCATCAACGACCTCGATGAATGAATAAAAGTTGACCTGAACATATTTGTCTATTTCTATTCCAAAATTCTGCTCAATCGTCTGCATTGTAAGCTCAGGCCCGCCATATGCATAAGAATGGTTAAGCCGTGTTGACTCAACACCCGGTATATACAAATAAATATCCCTGAGAAACGAAAACATCAAAAGCTTTTGTGTCTGCTTATTTATTGATACTAGTATCATGCTGTCAGACCGTCCCCGCTCAGAGATATCTCTCGCATCAGTACCTATAAGCAAAACATTTAAAACATTTGGATCACTCATTATATCAAGCGACATCGTATTGTAGTTATTAACATTAGACTGATTTGCTTTGTCTAAAGTATCACTGTCAGTGTCCGATGAGTCACTCTTTTCATCACCTAGCTTTTCTTCAATAGCCTTGATAACATCGCTTTTATCTTTGTTTGAGGTGTCAATCTCCAGCTCCTTGGCATAATCGCTTATTGCAGAATCAACATCAACCTTCGAGTCTTTCATTATATTTACTTTTCCAATATAATGAAAAATAATTCCTACTGCTGTTAAACTAAGAAAAATCAAAGCTGAAACAATAATTAGCAAAATCGTTATTATCT
>USCU01000113.1 GCA_900553335.1 uncultured Ruminococcus sp.
GCAGCGTCAGATGTGTATAAGAGACAGCATAATATGCATTTATCATGTCAATAGGAATGAAAAAAATAACACATAAAATGTACGTTTTCGTCACATAATACGACATTATCAGGCTAAAACTTCAGCAACTTAAACATAAGAAAATAAAAAAACACAGCCGAAGCTTAACCTCGACTGTGCTGATTTTAGGTTAATTAGTTGTTGATAAGTTTATCCTCATCGCTCCAGCTGTAAAGCTTTCTGATTTCAGCTCCGACTGTTTCTGCCGGATGCTCAGAAGCAAGCTTTCTCATAGCCTTGAAGTGAACCTGAGATCCTGCAGATGACATATCAAGAAGGAATTCCTTAGCAAAAGAACCATCCTGAATATCAGATAATACCTTCTTCATAGCCTTCTTTGTATCTTCTGTAATGATCTTTGGACCAGTTATGTAATCGCCGTATTCAGCAGTATTTGAAATAGAATATCTCATTCCCGCAAAACCTGACTGATAAATAAGGTCAACGATAAGCTTCATCTCGTGAATACACTCAAAGTATGCGTTTCTTGGGTCATATCCTGCCTCAACAAGAGTTTCAAAGCCTGCCTGCATAAGAGCGCAAACTCCTCCGCAAAGAACAGCCTGCTCACCGAAAAGGTCAGTTTCTGTTTCAGTTCTGAAAGTTGTTTCCAAAACGCCTGCTCTTGCACCGCCGATTCCTGCTGCATATGCAAGTCCAATATCAGTAGCGTTGCCTGTTGCATCCTGCTCAACAGCGATAAGACAAGGAACACCCTTTCCTACCTGATATTCGCTTCTTACAGTATGTCCCGGTCCTTTAGGAGCGATCATGATTACGTTAACGCTCTTAGGCGGAACGATACAACCGAAATGGATATTAAAACCGTGTGCAAAAGCCAAAGTCTTACCCTCTGTAAGGTTAGGCTCGATCTCGCTCTTGTAAAGAGCTGCCTGCTTCTCGTCAGGAATCAAAATCATAATTACATCAGCTGCCTTTGCTGCCTCTGCTGTTGTCATGACCTTAAGTCCCTGGCTCTCAGCCTTTGCCCATGACTTGCTTCCCTCATAAAGTCCTACGACTACATCAACGCCGCTTTCCTTAAGGTTGAGCGCATGAGCGTGTCCCTGACTTCCGTAGCCGATAATAGCTACTGTCTTGCCGCTGAGAACATTGATGTCGCAGTCCTGCTGATAATAAATCTTTGCCATTGTTTAGTCCTCCTGAATTTTTATAATGTCTTAGAGATCATATAATCTCGCATCAACTTAATATTTTACAATCATTTTATTAACAGTATATTAATAAAATGCGTTTATTTTTTGAATGTCATTGTTTCCGAGCCCTTTTGTATTGCAATAGTACCCGTTCTTACCTCTTCAAGGACTCCGTAAGGCTTTGTTATTTCTTCAAATCTTAAAACATGAGCATATGTATCCGCTAAAAGAAGAGTCATTGTTGTCTGTGAAATATCAATTACCTTAGCTCCGGTAATATCAGCAATAGTTAAAATTTCACTTCTCTTTTCAAGAGGTACGGAAAGTTTAATTAAAACGAGCTGTCTTTCAAGCTTTTCGTCCTTTTTAAGAGTTTTTACTTTTATTACCTCAACAAGCTTATTGAGCTGCTTTTCAACCTGCTCAACAGTATGATCATCGCCTGAAACAATTATTGTTATTCTTGAAATTTCAGGATCGTCGGTAACTCCGACTGCCAAGCTGTCGATATTAAAGCCTCTTCTTGAAAACAATCCTGAAATTCTCGATAAAACACCAGCGTGATTTTCTACCAAAACCGAAATTGTATGTTTCATTTAATCTGTCATTCCTTTCAAAAATTTTAAAGTGTGCTTTCGTCATCGTCAACAACGCATTCTATAATGCAAAGTCCCGGCTTATTTAATGCCTCATATGCTTTCTCCATATCGGACTTATCAGTCACTCTAACACCTCTGATTCCGTAAGAATCAGCAAGCTTTATAAAATCGGGTGAGCCGTCAAGCGAAACTGCCGCTCTTCTTCCTTCATATCCTTTATCCTGAAGCTCACGCACCATTCCAAGATAGTTGTTTTTCATTACAACAACCTTAATGTCCACACCGTGCTGAACAGCAGTAGCAAGCTCCATGAACGACATCTGAAAGCTTCCATCCCCGCAGACAGCCAAAACCTCAGACTCCTCATCTGCCATTTTCGCTCCGATTGCCGCAGGTACGGCATATCCCATAGTTCCCATTCCGCCGCTGGTTAAAAATCTTCCGCTGTGCATTTTGTAGTTTGCCGCCGCCCATATCTGATTTTGTCCGACATCTGCAACGACATGAGTACATTCCGGCATATGCTCGCTCAAAAGGCTTAAAAACTCCTTTGGATTAACTGTACCGTCTTTGGTTTTTGAAAACTCCGGCTTTTTGTCAAAACCTCTTATTTCTTCTATCCAGTCGGTATGATCAAGCTTTTGTGCATATTTTAAAATCTGATTTAGCACTGTTTTCACATCTCCGACAAGCGGAATATCCGCTCTTAAATTCTTGCCTATTTCCGCAGGGTCGATATCTATATGAATAACTCTTGTTGTTTTTTCAACAGCCGTTGGGTTCCCGATCGCCCTGTCACCTACTCTGGCTCCTACTAAAATCAAAACATCGCATTCGCTTACAGCTCTGTTTGCAGTTTTTGACCCGTGCATACCGAGCATTCCGAAAAATCTTTGATCATCGCTTTCAAAGGCGGAAATTCCCATCATAGTGGTTATAACAGGAAGATCAAAAATCTCTGCAAGCTCTCTTACCTCATTTTTAGCATGGGAAAGAAATACTCCTCCTCCTACGCACAGCAAAGGCTTTTTAGCATCGCTGATTTCCTTAACTACCCTCTTCACCTGAAGAGCATTGCCCTTTTGCGTAGGCTTATAGCTTCTTATGTCAACAGTTTTCGGATATGAAAAATCTATAAGAGCATTCTGCACATCCATAGGGACATCTATAAGCACAGGTCCGGGCCTTCCCGATCCTGCAAGATAAAATGCTTCTTTAAAAATTCTTCCTATCTGCGAGCCGTCCTTAACAAGATATGTATGCTTTATAAACGGCTCTGCCGCTCCGGTTATATCCGCTTCCTGAAAAGCGTCCGAGCCTATCTGCTCGGAATTGACCTGTCCTGTAATGCAAACAATAGGTACGCTGTCCGCATAAGCCGTTGCAATTGCAGTCAAAAGATTTGTCGCTCCGGGACCGCTTGTAGCTATGCACACAGCAGGTTTTCCCGAAATTCTCGCATAACCGTTGGCAGCATGTCCGCCGTTCACCTCATGACGTACAAGAACGCTTTTAATATTACTTTTATAAATCTCATCATAAAACGGGCAAATTGCTGCACCCGGATAGCCAAAGACGACCTTAATGCCCTCCTGCTCCAAACATTTTACCATCGCTTCACAAACCTTAATCATTAAACGCCGCCTCCTTTAAAAATTTTAATATCAACAGTATTTTTAAATACGGTTACTTTAAATTATACTACACTCTAAGCTGTATGTCAAACAAAACAGTTTAATTAAATTCACTCCCATGCACATAATACGTTTTGCGGTATCTTTGATGCATCAAAACGGTAATGAGAGGTAGGAATATGCTTTAAAAGATAGTTCTCCTCACGATTTTTTTGATTTGTATTATGTAAAACATATGTATGCCCGTCTTTATCACGCTTGTCAGACACTATTCCGATATGATTGTCGTCACCGAAAATAACGATATCTCCTGCTTGAAATTCTTCAACTCTTTCAATGTCACAGGTCAGGCTTTTCGCATATTTTTCAAAAAACACCTTTAGGTTTTTTACCCGACGAAAGTCAATATTCGGATCAGGCGGATCAGCGTTGGGATACTCGCTTTGATATGCAGCAATGTCGTTGTCAAGCATATCCTTAAGACTGTAACCTGCTTCTTTAAAAGCTCTCCAAACAAGATCGGTGCAAACGCCTATATTATCAGGAGGATAACCCCCTGCCACATAGCTTCCGTCATACTTGGGCATCGCCTCAGCGTCCTTTCGAGCGCCTATCAAAATATCGGTATAATCATCGTTTCCGTTTTGGTTAAAATCGACTTCGCTTAAAATTCTCTCAATATTAAGCTCGCTTTCATTATAAACCTTCTCATCATCGGAAGATTTAAATAACAAAAAAGCTATTAAAGCAATAACAACAAGCAGAGTAAAAACAATAATAAACACCGCTCTATTACGTTTTCCAGACATTTTTTCACTCCCTATAAAAAGAAAGAAGCCGTGCATAAAGCCGACCTCGAAAGTTAAAAATTACATTTGTTACATTAAACCGCACTCGTCGTAATCCTTCCACTTTTCATAATAAGCTTTATTGCTCATAAGCCTATATACAAATAATGTCACAGATGCCACGACCAAGACCAACGCTCCCATAATAGTCCAAAAGCCCTTATCAAATTTATTATCCATAACGCTTCTCCTTTCAAAGCAGATTATTTTTTTCATTATGCCGCTGCGTCAGCACCTGTCTCTTATACACATCTGACGCTGCCGACGATCTACTCTGTGTAGA
>USCU01000114.1 GCA_900553335.1 uncultured Ruminococcus sp.
CAGCGTCAGATGTGTATAAGAGACAGGTGTAAAACAAATAATGCGATAGAAGAAAAATACTGCATAAACTGCGGTTATTCTCTGAGTGACCAGAACATCGCTGTAAAAGATGACGAGGAGGCAGCGACAAACGCATGGTTTAAACCTAAAAATAAAAAAACCGCTTTGATCGGACTTGCTTTAGTAGCGCTCATTTTGTTGTTTTTGGTAGTTGTTTTGGTGATTGAGTTTTCCAAAAGCGAAAGTGAAGAGCTTGCCGAAACTTTGTCAGGAGGAATAGGTCATAAAACGAGTGATATTTTTAAGCTTGAAAATATCAGCCTTAAGGAAAAATCAACTTATTCCGGAGTGACTGACTACATAAAGTTTTCATATTTAAATGAATCCGGAGATTCTCTGAGAGTTGACGGAGTAAAGATGCCGGAATGGCTGATAACTGTTTTTGAAGAGGACGGAGTTGTCGATTCTGTAATTTTATATGATTTTACTGTTATGAAGGAAACCTATAAAGGAATAGAAACAAAAGAAGAAATAAAGCTAAGCACTTTCTCGTCAGGAGATAATTTTAGGTCAGTTAAAAATGCTATCGGCCTGGATCCGTATAAGGTTGAATACAAAGACGATGATGTTATAAATTATACATACAAGTATTACTACACAGACACAGCAGATAATGAGCAGGCGAGAATGCTTACTGTTCAGACAAAAGACGGAGAATACATTTCTTCAAAGACACAAACTGTTTATCCTGCGGGATTTTAAACTATGAATATTTTTTATCAGCGTACAGTATTATTAAAATCAGGGAGATTTCCTTGACTTTGCAGTGCGCTGATTTTGCTTTATGACTAAATTAAGTTGTCTACTGCACCCAATAGAGGCGGCGGGTTCCGCTTAATTTTTAGTGTGGGGGATACAATCCCCGTTGAAAGCGTTGAATAACGGGGCTGTGCTCCTTATTGAAAGAAATATCAAACCTCTGTATGCTTATGATAATAGGAGATTTATTTATGACAAACTATATTTATTTGTTACAAAAATAAAACAAATTATTGCTGAAAGTATACAGTTTCAAAGAAAACATTGACTTTGAAAATCATAGTTGATACAATAATTTTACTGATATTCATGCCTATATGCCGCCTTTATACGGGGCATTGGAGTTTAAGGATGGAGGATTTTATGGATTATTTAAATGATCTTTGTATGGGCTGCATGAATAAGCTCAACGAGGATAAAAGCTGCTCTTATTGCAGTTACACGGCAGATTCGCCGTATATAAAAATATATCTTCCGCCGAAAACGGTGTTGGATGACAGGTATCTTGTCGGCAAGGTTTTATCATATAACGGCGAGGGAGCTTCATATATAGGCTATGACATGAAGAATGAAGAAAAGGTAGTAATTCATGAGTATATGCCCGAAAGCATTTGTACAAGAAATGCTGATAAGACAAAGGTTATTGTGTCTTCCTCAAGCGTTGAGAAATACAAGACCTATATGGCGGAATTTGCGGAGCTTAATAAGATTCTTTCGAGAATGAGAAATCTCTCAAATATTGTTCCTGCAACTGATATGTTTGCAGCTAACAATACTATGTATGCTGTTATGCCGTATATTGAGGGAATTACTCTTAAGAAGTTTTTCAAGTCTGGCAATAAGCTAACATGGGCACAGGTTAAAAGACTGTTTCCTCCAATGTTTACAACGCTCAGTCTTATACACAACAGCGGTATTATCCACGGTGGAATTTCTCCTGAGAATACGATAATCACAAGTAAGGGTGAAATAAGGCTTGTTGGATTTTCGATTGCTGCAACTAAGGTTTATAACAGCGATCTCACTCCGGATTTGAATCCGGGATATGCTGCTCCTGAGCAGTATCAGGGTGCGGATTGGCTTGGAGCGTATACTGATGTATACGGTATATGTGCAGTTTTATATAAGATACTTTCAGGCATTGCTCCGCCGAGCGGTATTCAGAGAAAGGATATAGATAAGCTGGCCCCGCTTTGGCAGGAAAACCCAGACGTTCCTAAGCATGTTTCTGATGTGATAATGCAGGGACTTGCGATTGACTATAAAGAACGAATCCAAACTATTACTGAGCTTGTAACAAGGCTTTTTGAGCAGCCAAATCTGGTAGAGCATCAAAAAGGCTCTACTCAGCTTATAGCAAAGCAGCGAAGCGAAAGTTTCGATGCTCAGCCGACAGAATCTGACGATGAAGAGGAGTACAGCGAAGAAGGCGGAGCAACTCTCACAAAAACAATAGTTACGGCAGTTGTGCTGGCAGTGATCGTTGGAATAGGTCTTTATTTATTGGCAAGTATGTTTACTCCAAATACTGAAGGCGGATCATCTTCTTCTAATATAACGCTGACGACTGAACCGAGCGACAGTGTTTCTACTGATGAACAGAGTCAAACCGAAGCAGAAACCACAGAAGTTCAGCCAACCAGTGAGGATTACGGAACTGGTGCAATAATGCCCGATCTGGTCGGACTTTATTACGAAAGTATTATTGAGTCTATTCAAAGCGATTTCGCTATAAATACAATTGAAGTTTCAAGTGAAGACTACGATGAGGGAATGATTGTAAGTCAAAGTATTCCTGCTGACGCTGAGTATAATCCTACGGGAGGTTTGACGCTTGAACTTGAGATAAGCATCGGAAGCGGAAAGACGGAGCTTCCGTCATATGAGGGTATCGCATCGGGCGATTATTTGACGGAGCTTGCAAATAACGGTATTTCTTACTACTATGAGTATGAGCCGAATGACAGCGTTTCTTACGGATATATTTCAAGAGTAACTTTAAATGACAAGGAAATAAAAGCAGGAGATTCAGTAAATGTATTTGAAAAAGAGCAGGTAACGGTATATATTTCTACTGGCAGCGATCAATAAACAATAACACTTAAAAATATACAGCTTTCTGTAGGTAAAATTACGGAAAGCTGTTTGAATTGTAGAAATTATGAAAAATAAGCGGTTTTTAGGTTGACTTTTTCGATAATTATGGTACTATATATATGTATGATTTTGCTTTCGGAGGATGATTAAATGGCTAAGACAATAGGTATTTTAACGAGCGGAGGAGATGCTCCGGGAATGAATGCGGCTGTAAGAGCTGTTACAAGAGCAGCGCTTAACAAAGGCATGAACGTTATAGGAATTTTAAGAGGATATAACGGACTTATTAAGGGCGAAATTATTGAAATGAGCGCTCGCACGGTTTCCGGTATCGTTCAAAGAGGCGGAACTATTCTTTACACCGCAAGATGTCTTGAGTTTAAGACTGAAGAGGGTGTTATGAAAGCGGTAAGAAAGGCTAATGAGCTTGGACTTGATGGAATCGTTGTTATCGGAGGAGATGGTTCTTTCAGAGGTGCTGCTGATCTTTCGGCGCACGGAATTCCTTGTATAGGGCTTCCGGGAACGATCGACAATGATATTGCTTGTACAGAATATACTATCGGATATGATACTGCAATGAACACAGCTATGGAAATGGTTGATAAGCTTAAGGATACTACTCAGTCGCATGACAGATGTTCAGTTGTAGAGGTGATGGGCAGAAATGCAGGATATATAGCAGTAAACGTTGCGGTTGCAGTAGGTGCTGAAGCGGCAATTGTTGTTGAAAAAGGCTTTGACATTGACGAAATTATAAAAGGCATTCTTGAAAATCGAGCTGCCGGAAAATCTCATTCGGTACTTATTGTATCAGAGGGAATCGGCAACGCAGAGCAGATTGCTAAGGATATTGAAGCAAAGACAGGAATTGAATCAAGAGCTACTATTCTCGGACATGTTCAAAGAGGCGGTTCTCCAACATTAAGAGATAGAGTTGTTGCTACACAGATGGGTTACCATGCAGTTGAGCTTTTGGAAAAGGGAATCGGCAACAGAGTTGTAGGACTCAAGGATAATCACATTTACGATGTGGATATTCAGGAGGCTCTGTCTATGAAGAAGCCTTTTGAAGATGAGCTTTACAAGATTTTGAATGATACAACATATTAATACTAAGGTTTATCGCCGTAAAGATATACGGCTTTAGATAAAAATTAAATAAAAAGCATTACAGAGTAGAAGGTCAAGCGTTAAGTGATAAACAGACGGGGAGTTGCTGTTTAAACGAAAAGCGAAAAGCTTGCGGTTTGACTTTCGCATCCCGCTGAATGCATATCGAAGCTTTTCATTATGCTCCAATATGCACAAGGCATATTATTTAAGGAGGTTTTAAAAATGAAGAGCTTTTTGTTTTTGTTCGCAGAATCGGCAAGGGAATTTAAGAAGGTAAGGTGCATAGCGCTTACAGGTGTGTTAATTGCGATCTCGGTATTAATTGAATCGCTTTCAATCAGCACACCGATGTTTAAAATCAATTTTGCATTTTTGGCAATTGCGATTATCGGAATGTTGTTTGGACCTACGGTGGCGTTCTTTTCGGGTGCCCTTTGCGATATAGCAGGCTTTTTGGTGCATCCGGACGGCGGCTTTTTGTGGGCATATGTTCCCGTTGCAATGCTTCAGGGACTTATTTACGG
>USCU01000115.1 GCA_900553335.1 uncultured Ruminococcus sp.
TTGTCTCGTGGGCTCGGAGATGTGTATAAGAGACAGCTCAAGACTTTATATCGAAGAGGACGAGATTAAAAAATTTGAGAAGGATATGTTAGGAATTGTAGAAATGGTTGAAAATCTTCCTGACATCGAAGATGAGCCTTTGCTTGATCCGTCAAGTCCTATGGTTCTTAGAGAAGATAAGGCACAAATTGGGAAATACTCTCGTGACGAACTTACGAAAAATGCTCCGCACGTAACGGCAGGGTGCCTTGTCGTTCCTAAAACTGTTGAATAGGAGGTAGCGTGAATGGAACTTTTTAATTTAAGCGGATATGAATTATCACAAAAACTTAGCAGTAAGGAAATAAGCTCAAAAGAACTGACTGAAGCTGTTTTTGATCGTATAGAAAGTGTTGAAGACAAGATTCAGGCGTATGTTACACTTGATAAAGAAAATGCACTCAAAAAAGCGAATGAAGTAGATGAAAAAAGAGCTAAAGGCGAGAGTCTTTCTGTCCTCGCAGGATTACCGATTGGTATAAAAGATAACATTTCAACAAAGGGATTGCTTACTACCTGTTCTTCAAAAATGCTCAGTGAGTATGTTCCTCCTTTTAATGCAACTGTTATGGACAAGCTTATAAAACACGATATTGTTGTAACAGGTAAACTTAATATGGACGAATTTGCAATGGGTTCGTCAACCGAAACATCATATTTTAAAAAGACAAAGAATCCATATGACATAACAAGAATACCTGGCGGTTCTTCAGGAGGATCTGCTGCTTCTGTATCAGCAGGCGAAGCTATTATGTCGCTTGGCTCGGATACGGGCGGCTCTATCAGACAGCCTGCGTCCTACTGTGGTGTTGTCGGTTTAAAGCCTACATACGGCTCTGTTTCACGTTTCGGTCTTGTTGCATTTGCTTCTTCACTTGATCAGATAGGACCGATTGGAAAAACCGTAAAGGATACTGCAATGCTATATAGTGCTATCTGCGGATATGATAAAATGGATGCGACAAGCAAAAGAATGGATCACCCTGATTATCTTGCGAATTTAAACGGAAATGTAAAAGGACTTAGAATAGGAATTCCAAAAGAGTATTTCTCAGACGGAATTGACGAGAACGTAAAGAGTGCAGTAATGAGTGCTGTAAAGGCTTTAGAAGAGAGTGGAGCAGAGGTGAAAGAAGTTTCGCTTCCGTCAACAAAATATGCTCTTAATGCTTATTATATTATTTCTTCAGCGGAGGCTTCCTCTAATTTGGCAAGATACGACGG
The DNA here is from genome assembly GCA_900553335.1 of uncultured Ruminococcus sp. GTDB lineage: Bacteria > Bacillota > Clostridia > Oscillospirales > Ruminococcaceae > UMGS1601. The sequence goes on from USCU01000115.1 coordinate 1,264, forward strand.
AGTTAAGTACGGATATAGAGCTAAGGATTATGACGGTCTTATTGATATGTATGAAAAAACCCGTTCTGAGGGCTTTGGCGATGAAGTTAAGAGAAGAATTATGCTCGGAACATTCGTTTTAAGCTCAGGATTTTATGATGCATATTATAAAAAGGCAAGACTTTTACAAAGAAGAATTTCAAAGGAATTCTGCGATGTGTTTAAAGAGGTTGATGTTCTTGCTGCACCTACTGTTCCGTCAACAGCATTTAAAATCGGAGAAAACATAGACAATCCTCTTAAAATGTATGCAACGGATATTTGTACAGTAACAATAAATATTGCTGGCCTTCCGGCAATTAGCGTACCTTGCGGATATGATGACGGCGGCCTGCCGATAGGACTTCAGCTTATATCTGATAAATTTAATGAACAGACGCTTTTAAATACTGCTGAATGTTACGAAAATCTAATGGGCGGATTCAGACGCCCCGTACTTTAATGAAAGGAGCGTTTGAAATGGTAAAAGGTTATGAAGTAGTTATCGGTCTTGAAACTCATGCAGAGTTAAATACTGAATCTAAAATATATTGCAGCTGTAAAAATCAGTTCGGACTGGAAGTAAATACACAGGTTTGTCCTGTTTGTATGGGAATGCCCGGAGCGCTTCCTACGCTCAACGAAAAAGTAGTTGATTATGCTATTAAAATGGGACATGCTCTAAACTGCAAAATAAATCCTGTATGCAAACAGGACAGAAAGAATTATTTTTATCCGGATTTGCCAAAGGCTTATCAGATTTCGCAGGCAGAAGTTCCGCTTTGCGAAAACGGTTATGTTGATATTTTTGTTGACGGTGAGGAAAAACGCATTGGAATTACTCGTATTCATATTGAGGAAGACGCAGGAAAGCTTTTGCATAGCGATAAGTTTTCGGGTTCTTTGGTTGACTTAAACCGATGCGGAGTTCCGCTTATAGAAATCGTTTCTGAGCCTGATATGAGAAGCTCCGAAGAAGCAAAAGCTTATCTGGAAACGCTCAAGTCAATTCTTTTGTACTTAGGAATCTGTGACTGTAAGATGCAGGAGGGTTCTATCCGCTGCGATGTAAACGTATCTGTTCACAAACCCGGTGAGCCATTCGGAACGAGAAGCGAAATGAAAAACGTCAACAGTTTTTCGGCAGCCGTTCGTGGAATCGACTATGAGGTGAACAGACAAATAGAGCTTTTGGAATCAGGAGGAACAGTTGTTCAGGAAACCAGAAGATGGGATGACGATAAGGGTATAAGCGTTTCGATGAGAAGTAAGGAAGACGCACAGGATTACCGTTATTTCCCTGAACCTGATTTGCTTACGATAGTAGTTGATGATGAAAGAATCCAGTCTTTAAAGGATGAGATTCCTGAACTTCCAAATAAAAAACTTATTCGCTATATTAAAGAATTTGGACTTAGTGTTAAAGAAGCTACGGCAATTTCAGAGAATGTTGACAAGGCAAGATTTTATGATGAGTGTGTAAGCTTAAACCGTGTATCGCCTAAAGCGATATGTAATTGGTTGCTTGGTGACATTGCAAAATACGAAAACGCAAATAATGTGTCTGTGAATGATACCGCTATTACTACGGAAAAGCTTGTCGATTTAATTGAACTTATCGAGTCGGGAAAAATTTCAAACGCCGCAGGAAAAACAGTATTTGAAATCATTATAAAAGAAAACAGAGATATAAATTCAATTATTGAAGAAAAATCTTTGGCACAGGTTTCCGATTCCTCAGCGCTTGAGGCAATTGCAGATGAGGTTTTGGCAAATAACGAAAAGTCCGTAACCGACTATAAGGGCGGAAAAACAAACGCTTTGGGATTCCTGGTAGGACAATGCATGAAAGCTTCAAAAGGAAAGGCTAACCCTTCGATGATGAAAGAGATTATCTTAAAGAAAATAGAGGGATAAAATATTTTGCATTTATAAGCTGATGTATTTATACATCAGCTTTTTCTCTTGTAAAAATCAAAAATATAAGCAATATTGCAGCCATTACTGTTCCGGTTAGACTAATATTGCTGAGCTTTACGCTGTATGCTACTGTGGCATAAGCCGCTGGTTTATAGTCTATCAATTTAATTAAGATATGACAGATTAGTGCGCTTAGCGGACAGGAAATAAGCCTTGACAAAACAATGTATTTTAATGATAGCTTCGTTACTGATTTAAGCTGTAAAATTATGCATAGTCCTCCGAACGAAGAGGCTATGGCAACCATTGGCATAAATGAGGAGGTTAAGTTTTGAAGATTAGTTATATTGGTTATCTCAAAAAAAGATTTGATTATTACAGCAGAATCGGAGTCGGCTTTATTAAAAACCTCGTTTAAAACAGTAGTAACAATAGAGAATGATACAATAACAGCGCAAATTTTAAAAATGCTTATGGCCGAGTTTGTTATCGAAGAAATCAAATCAGGTTTTTTGAGCGATATTTCTGTTGTTTTTACACAGGGCTTAAAAATTTTATTTGTAACTATTGCTATCAATGCGTTTGCTGCAAAACAGGACATAAAAATTATCATGCCTGCCATTTGGTCATTATATATAGAAACTCCGATCATTCCCAGTAAAAAAGACGGACCTCCGGCAAATGAAGAGGCTGACATAACATATGCTGTTTTTTTGTCTATTTCTCCTTTCTCGTACATATCGTTTATTAGCTTGATCCCGATAGGATATCCGCATATATTACCCATGATGAAGATAAAGAACAGACTTGTCGGAAGTGAAAAGACAAACTTAGATAATGGCTTTAAAATTTTGAAAATATACCTGTATATGCCGCTTTCGATTATTATAGATGACAGCACCATATAAATAAACAAAGATGGAATGATTATATTAATGCATCTTGTAACTGAAATACTGATGTTTTCGGAAAGCTCTTTTGTATATATCAGGGAGTATAAATATATACATACTGTAATCAGGCATAAAAGTGCAATAAATACTTTTCTTTTCATTTGTCACATCACCTTTTCGAATAGAATAAATTTGTCTATAATATAATACTAAAAAGGGTGATTGATTATGAGAATTAAAGAATATATACCTATGACTAATGACATTATAATAAGCGACGGCAATTATATGTCCATTGAAAATTTTAAAAGTATTTCAGAATGCAGTGATATGTTGGTCGGAGTTAAAGCAAAGAACTATATTATTAATATCTGGGGGAGTAACCTCAAGGTTGAATATTATTCAAGTAATAGTATTTATATTTTTGGTAATTTTGAAAAAATTGAATTTTTAAAAGCT
>USCU01000116.1 GCA_900553335.1 uncultured Ruminococcus sp.
AGATGTGTATAAGAGACAGTCCAAAAGCTATAAAATCTTTGACATTTACACATCCATTTGCCGGAAAGGCAGCGGGAGCTCTTGTAAAAGCAATTTTAAAAACTGATAACCCAACAGATTTAATAATAACCTCAAAAAACACATATGAAATACCGTATGCATCTGTTGAAACACCACATAAATATACTTTTGTGCTAGAAGGAAATACATGGTATAATGTCTATAACTGTAATAGAGCTATATGGACTATTAAGCATTCAATAAATACATACAAAAACAAAAAATTAACAAGCATTGATAAAATAGAAACATTGGAAAGTAATGGTGATTATTTTAAATCATACAAAGCGGTTCAATATTTTGTAGAAAATAAGAAAGCACACGGAGGAAAATATGTTAACAATTCATTAATGGCTTATAAAACTTATTTTATTAGTGATATGATCATAAAAGATTCCAGCGGTAAAAATCACACGATAAAGTCTAGGAAATATCCAACCACCACATCAATATTATCAATAGTATAGATTAAATATATTTAAGAGAGGAGAATCATATGTACAAATTATGGGAAATGACGCATAAAATATGGGCTAACAAAATAGTACGTTATTGCATCGTACCAATATTAATAATTGCTGCTGTTTGTTTTTTGATTTTATACGGTCTGTCATGGATCCCTGTTCAAGAGATTGACTTTACAAAAGATATTACTACAATTAAATCGGATGACTTACATACGGATAAACAGGGCAATACCGATTACAGCGCTGACGATACGGTTACTGTAAATGGGAAAGTATATCATCCTTGGTTCAGCGACGGATATTTTGCCGGCAGCATAAATTTTGAAAATAACAGTAGTCTGTCAACAAATGTTAAGCTTTCCGATTCGAACGTGAAAATCTCAAGTGCTTTATATGATTCATCGGACGGCTATATATATGATCCTCAGCGACCTGTATATATCGTTGAATATTGGTCTGAACAATCGCCGATGAAAAGCGATGCGACATCGCTCAGGCTTATGTTTGATATGGACAATCAAGAGGTTGATGATTGCAAAAATCTGTATGTGGAAATATACACCAAGGACAAATTTATACTGGCAAAGGAAAAATAAAACAAGAAATATCTTTAAAACAAGACGCAGAGAAAAACTAAAAACTCCCTGTGTCTTGTTTTTTGTTAATTCCGACTTCCGAATTAATTAAGAATTATTTCACTCCTTTGCTTGCTTTATCATATAATGGTATTGTAAATTTTTAAGGGGTGATTTTTTATGCGTCAAAACAATATAAGCAGACTTCAAAGCTTTTTACCGGTGCTTATGCATCGTCCGAACGCAAGCGCTGTTATTAAGGGCAGCAAGGAATATCCGTCTGTTTTCGGCAGGGTTTATTTTTACCAAACAAGATATGGAGTTTTAGTTGTTTGCGAAATAAACGGACTTCCCGATAAGGATATAAAATGCGCTTCGCCTGTATTGGGATTTCATATCCACAGCGGTAAAAGCTGTACGGGAAACAGTGAAGATCCTTTTGCGGACGCATTGGGGCATTACAATCCTGATGAATGCGAGCATCCTTACCACGCAGGAGATATGCCGCCGCTTTTTTCAAACAAGGGATATGCCTTCAGTGCGTTTTTAACGGACAGATTTTCTGTCAGTGAGATCAGAGTGAGAACCGTAATAATTCATTCAATGCCCGATGATTTTAAAACCCAGCCGTCGGGAGATTCGGGAAAAAAGATAGCTTGCGGAACTATTATTTGATTTTAATGCTTTTTTTGGTTGCAATTGATATTTGTTTGTGATAGAATATATTATGTATTGGTGTGCATTTTCATGGGATATGTAAAATAAAAAATGGTGAGAGGGTGTTTTTTTGTCAAAGAAAAGAGTAGCTGTTTTGTTTGGCGGACAGTCGAACGAACATGAGATATCACTTATTTCTGCTTCAAATATAATTAGAAATATACCGAAGGATAAGTATGAGGTAATAACAGTAGGCATTACAAAAAAGGGAAGATGGCTTTTATATAACGGAGATATTGATTCTATCGAAAACGGACTTTGGGAAACAAATCCTGATAACGTTTCCTGTGTATTGAGTCCCGACCCTATGCATAAAGGCTTTTTGGCTTTGATGGACGACGGAATGGTTCAGCACATAAGAGTTGACGTTGTTTTTCCTGCATTACACGGAAAAAACGGAGAGGACGGAACGGTTCAAGGCCTTTTTGAGCTGGCAGGAATTCCGTTTGTCGGGTGCGATCTCTTGTCCTCAGCAAACTGTATGGATAAAGATATGACTCATATAATATTAGAAGCTAACGGAATTAAAACCGCTAAGTGGATCACAATAAGATCGTCTGAGATAGATTTGCTTGACGACTTTGCGCGGAGAATGGATAAGGAGCTTAAATATCCGCTTTTTGTAAAGCCTGCAAACTGCGGTTCTTCGGTTGGGATCTCAAGAGTAAGCAATATCGGCGAGCTGAAAAACGGAATAAAAACAGCGTTTGCTCATGATAAAAAGGTTATTGTTGAAGAGGGTATCAATGGAATAGAGTGCGAGTGTGCAGTTATGGGAAACAGCGAGCCTTTTGCTTCTACAGTAGGTGAAATTGCCGCTGCAAACGAATTTTATGATTATGAAGCGAAGTATCAAAACGAAGAGAGCAAGACGTATATTCCGGCGAAGAATATTCCTGATGACAAGATCGAGGAGATCAGGGACTTTGCGATCAAAGCGTATAAGGCGCTTGGATGTTCGGGACTTTCCCGTGTTGATTTTTTCTATCTTGAAAACGGTGAAATATATTTAAACGAGATAAACACACTGCCCGGACATACTAAAATAAGTATGTATCCTCAGCTTATGGAGCATTTCGGACTTTCTCCCAGCGAGCAGGAGGATAAGCTTATAAGTCTTGCGCTTGACAGATAATATACATAGGAGAAAAACGAATGAGAGATAATGCTATCGGAGTTTTTGATTCTGGAGTAGGAGGACTTACGAGTGTTGCCGAGCTAAAACGCATTTTACCTAACGAAAATATAGTATATCTTGGAGATACGGCGAGAATTCCTTATGGAACGAAATCTGAGGACACCGTATACGGATATGCTGTTGAGGACGCAAGATTTTTGCAGGAGCATAACGTAAAGATGATTATAGTTGCCTGTGGAACAGTATCGTCAGTAATGATGAAAAGACCGGTTTTTGAGGACGGAATGCTTTATACCGGAGTGGTTTACCCTGCTGTTGCCGAAGCGGTAAGGAGTACAAAAAACAAAAAAATCGGCGTTATAGGAACGAGTGCAACAATAAAATCAAAGGCATATGAGCAGGCGATAAAGGATATTGACTCGAATATCAGCGTTGTTACAAAGGCTTGTCCGATGTTTGTTCCTCTTGTTGAAAACGGCTATGCAGACGAGGATAATCCTATAACAACAGCGATTGCTGAGGATTATCTCAGCGTTATGAAGGACGAGGAAATAGATACGCTCATAATGGGCTGTACCCATTACCCGCACTTAAAGGAATTTTTCAGGAAAATTTTGGGCAACGGTGTATCGCTTATATCACCCGGAGATGAAGCGTCGAAGTTTGCTAAACGGATTTTAAAAAACAAGGATCTTCTATCAAAAAGACAAGAACGAGGAAAGATTGAACTGTATTGTACGGATAGTGTAGAGCTGTTTTCCGAGAATGTAGAAACCTTTTTGGGAGAAAGTAATAATCTCAGCATTTCGCAGTGCATACTAAAATAAAGTAATATGAGGATTTTATAAATGGAAGAAAAAAATGTTTTAATAACCTTTAAAACAAAGCAATATGACGGGATTAACAGCGAAGAAATAGAAGTTATTACAGGCGGAATCTTTTTAAAAACTGATGACGGATATATGATCAGATATGAAGAAACCGAAGCGACAGGTTTTGAAGGCTGTGTTACAACGCTTACCGTTATGGGAGAAGAAAAAGTAGTTTTAGATAGAACGGGGAATGCTGAAAGCAGACTTGTGATTGATAAAAATAGAAAGCATTACTGTAATTACGGAACTCCTTACGGCTCAATACAAATGGGCGTTCAGACCGGCGAGATACGCTCTACGCTTGGCGACAACGGCGGAGATTTGTTTTTTAAATATATGATAGATGTAGATGCGAGTCTTCTCGGAAACTATGAAGTTTCAATAAACATCAAAGAAAGCTGAGGAATTTAAAGACATGAATATGATAAGCGAAGCAAAAAAACAGGTTAGCGATATAATTGTAAATGCGGTTAATACACTTTTTAAGGACGGTAAGCTTCAAAACGCTGACATACCGGATTTTAATGTCGAGATACCGGCGGACAGCAAAAACGGAGATATGTCGTCAAACTTCGCCTTAGTTTGTGCAAGGGTATTTAAGAAATCTCCGAGAGATATAGCTATGCTTATTGCCGAAGCAGCAGAGCTTCAGGGAAGCTATTATGAAAAAATAGAGATAGCAGGTCCCGGGTTTATCAACTTTTTCTTTTCGCCTG
>USCU01000117.1 GCA_900553335.1 uncultured Ruminococcus sp.
GAGCATTACAGGTTATGCCAAGCACACGTCCGCCGTTTGTCAAAAATTTGCCGTCCTTAAAAGCTGTTCCGGCATGATAAACGAAAGCTCCGTCAACCTGTCCCTTGTCGTCAAGACCTGATATGGCAAGTCCCTTAGGATAGCTCTGCGGATAGCCGCCGCTTGCCATAACAACGCATGAGCAAAAGCCCTGCTTCCAATCGATCTTAGCACTCTTTAAATCGTGGTTATAAATTTTGACCATAATGTCTGCTAAATCTCCGTCTAGCATCGGAAGAACTACCTGAGTTTCAGGATCTCCGAATCGGCAGTTGTATTCTATTACCTTAGGTCCTTTAGGCGTAATCATAAGCCCGAAATACAAACAACCCTCAAAAGTTCTTCCTTCAGCCTTCATAGCGTTTATTGTAGGCAAGAATATTTTGTCCATACATTCTTTCGCAACGCTGTCGGTATAGTAAGGATTTGGAGCTACCGTTCCCATTCCGCCTGTGTTAAGTCCTTCGTCGTTGTCATATGCTCTCTTGTGATCCATAGATGAGATCATAGGCACGAGTGTTTCACCGTCAGTAAACGCCAAAACTGATACCTCAGGACCTGTTAAAAACTCTTCGATAACGATCCTTGAACCTGACTCGCCGAACTTTTTATCGTTTATCATTGAGTTTACTGCGTCTATTGCTTCCTGCTCGTTTTGTGCAATAATAACACCTTTTCCTAAAGCAAGCCCATCTGCTTTGATAACAGCAGGATATGTGTTTTGTGATTTAAGATATTCTATTGCTTTGTCAGCGTCTGTGAAAACCTCATAAAAAGCAGTCGGTATGTTGTATTTTTTCATAAGATCCTTTGAAAAGACCTTACTTCCCTCAATAATTGCAGCAGCCTTTGTCGGGCCGAATGTCATAAAGCCCTCAGCTCTTAATGCGTCGACCATTCCGAGAACAAGCGGATCGTCCGGCGCTACAACGACCATATCAACACTCAATACTTTAGCAAGCTCCACCACTCCTTCAATGTCAGTTGCTGAAACATTAAAGCATTCTGCATATTTTGATATTCCGCCGTTTCCGGGTGTACAGTAAAGCGAATCCACCATATCACTTTCCGAAAGCTTCATAATGATAGCGTGTTCTCTTCCGCCGCCGCCGACTACAAGAATTTTCATGATGCACTCCTCCTTAAATTAAATAAAAATTAAATAAGCTTGTCCATTTTTGTTCCGGACAGAATGTGGAAATGAATGTGAAAAACAGTCTGCCCTGCCTGCTCGCCACAGTTGTTTATAATTCTAAAACCGTCCTTATCAAAGCCTTTTTCCTTTGCAAGCTTAGAAATGACCTCATAAATATGAGCGATATAATGTGAATTACTCTCATTGATCTCAAGAGCTGATGAAAAATGCTTTTTGGGTATTGCCAAATAATGAATCGGTGCTGCCGGAGCTATGTCTTCAAATACATAAACCTTTTCATCTTCATAAATCTTCTTGGACGGAATTTCACCGTTTATGATTTTGCAAAACAAACAGTTATCCATTTTTATACACTCCTTTTACTTTACAAACTCACCGACTATTTCGTTTGCTTTCGCCAAAGCTTCATCTATTTTGTAAATATCTCCGACGCCGCCCATAGCGCTGTCAGGTTTTCCGCCTCCTTTGCCTCCTGTAACGGCAGATACCTTTCTAAGGATATTTCCTGCGTGAGCCCCAAGAGCTATAGCTTCTTTTGAACAAGCACAGTATACTACGCCTTTGGTTTCACTTGCACGTCCGAATAAAACGGCAACAACAGGCTCAGGTATGCTCTTGATCTGATCTCCGATCTTCCTTAAAATATCGCCGTTTGAGTTAGCCATATAGTTAGCTATTACACGAACGCCGTTTACTTTTTCGCATTTATCCAAAAGCTCTTTTATCTCGCCTACAGCAAGCTTGTCGTTTAGAACCTGTACAGTCTTTTCAAGCTCCTTGACATTTCTTAATATGTTTTCGCATTTATCCGAAAGAGAAGAAAAATCATTTACTTTTAAAATCCTGCAAGCATTGAGCATTGCTGCATTTAAACCGTTGAGCATTTTTAAAATACCGTTTCCTGTAACGGCTTCGATTCTTCTTACACCTGCCGCAACGCTCGATTCTGAAACGATTTTGAAAAGTCCTGCTTGTGATGTGTTTTTAAGATGTGTTCCTCCGCAGAATTCTATAGAAAAATCTCCTGCCGAAACAACTCTTACGACCTCACCGTATTTTTCTCCGAAAAGAGCCATTGCGCCAAGCTTTTTAGCATCGTTAATTGACATTTCCTCTGTCTTTACATCAATGGCGTCCATGATCTTTTGGTTTACTATTGTTTCAACCTTTATAATCTGTTCAGGTGTCATTGCATCAAAGTGTGAAAAGTCAAAACGAAGCCGCTCGGCATTTACAAGCTGTCCTGCCTGATGAACGTGATCGCCTAAAACTTCTCTTAAAGCTGCCTGAAGCAGGTGAGCACAGGTGTGGTTTCTTGTAACCGACATTCTGTTCATTTTGTCAACTTCAAGAGTAGCGGCTTGTCCCCTTAAAATCTCGCCTTTTATGACTTTTGACTTGTGTGCGATTTTTCCTGCAACAACCTTTTGCGTATCGGTGACAAGCAATGCTCCTGTATCTGTGTAAATAGTTCCGACATCTCCGACTTGTCCGCCGCTTTCAGCATAAAACGGAGTTTTTTCAGTTATTATGTAAACCTCGTCTGATTCTTTTGCACCGTCCAAAAGCTTGTCGTCAGATGCGATAAATGATATAGGGGAAACAGCTTTAAGCGTTTCGTATCCTACAAATTCAGTATGGAAAGCTCTGTCGATTTTATGGAAAATTGTTTCATCGGCGCCCATGTATTTTGAGCCGCCTCTTGCTTCTCTGGCTCTTTCCTTTTGTTCTTCCATACACTTACTAAATTCTTCCTCATCGCAGGAAAGCCCTTGCTCTTCTAAAAGCTCTCTTGTAAGGTCAATAGGGAAGCCATATGTATCAGATAAAAGGAAACATGATTTTCCGTCAAGAACCGTTTTGCCGGTCGCTTTTAAATCGTTTACAAAACCGTTTAAAATGTTCATTCCACGATCTATAGTTTCATTAAAGCTCTTTTCCTCATTGGTAAGGAGCTTTTCAATATAATCAAATTTTTCTTCAAGCTCGCTGTATTCGCCTTTTGAGTTTTCAACGACAGTTTTAACAAGCTCGCTTAAAAAGAGCCCTTCAATTCCTAAAAGCTTAGCGTGTCTTACAGCTCTTCTTATAAGACGGCGCATTACATAACCTCTTCCTTCGTTTGAAGGGAATACTCCGTCAGAAGCCATAAATGTTACTGATCGGATATGGTCGGTTATAACACGGATCGAAACATCCTTTTTATGATCCTTTTGATATTCGCAGCTTGCTATTTCACAAACCTTATCTCTTATTGCTTTTATTGTGTCAACGTCAAAAATAGAGTCTACACCCTGCATCATAGCGGCAAGACGCTCCATGCCCATTCCGGTGTCGATGTTTTTTTGTGCAAGAGGAGTATATGTCCCATCCTCATGACGTTCAAACTGTGTGAAAACCAAGTTCCAGAATTCCATGTATCTGTCGCAGTCACAACCTACGGTACAGCCGGGTTTGCCGCAGCCGTATTCCTCACCTCTGTCAAAATAAATCTCAGAGCAAGGGCCGCAAGGGCCATCAATTCCTGCTTCCCAGAAATTGTCCTCTTTTCCCATCCGGAAGATCTTGTCCTCGCTAAGACCGATTTTTTCATGCCAGATTGAGAATGCCTCGTCATCGTCCTCGTAAACAGACACAAACAATCTGTCAACAGGAAGCTCTAAAACTTCAGTACAAAACTCCCAAGCCCAAGTAATAGCGTCTTCTTTAAAATAGTCGCCGAATGAAAAGTTTCCGAGCATTTCAAAGAATGTTCCGTGTCTTGCCGTGATTCCTACGTTTTCAATATCTCCAGTACGGATACATTTTTGGCAAGTTGTCATTCTTCTTCTCGGAGGCTCTTCCTGACCTGTAAAATAAGGTTTAAGCGGCGCCATTCCTGCATTTATGAGAAGAAGGCTGTTGTCGTTTTGAGGAACGAGCGGAAAGCTCTTGTGCCTTAAATGGCCCTTGCTTTCAAAAAAGCGAAGGTACATATCTCTTAATTCGTTAAGTCCTGTCCATTTCATCGTATATACTCCTTTGTAAAAAAATAAAAGCCCGCCCCAAAATCTTGGGACGAACTATAAATTCCGTGGTACCACCCAAGTTGCAGAAGAAACTGCCACTCGAAGCTCTTTAACGCAGAGCTGCGCCGATGTTTGCATCGAAGCTCAGGGTTAGCCACCAAGCAGCGTAATAAAAGCTTTCACCAACCGCTTCCTCTCTGTAATTCGCTAAACTCGGATAATTCCCTTCACAGCAATTAAATATTAATTAAAGTATATCAAAAAGCGTGAAAAAAA
>USCU01000118.1 GCA_900553335.1 uncultured Ruminococcus sp.
GGCGTTAGCCCCTTAGGGTTTCAGTGGGGGATTTTAATCCCCTACTGAAAGACGTAGATGTCTTCCCGCCGCCTTAGAGGCGAGGGGGGACATCTTGCCGTGGTTATAAGGCGGAATTTTCTTTGTCCAAAGGTTATTCGGAATTAACCGTTCTACCTTTTCCTGCTTCCCCTTAAAACATTAATCAGAACATAAGCTAAAACTAAAACTACAACCGCTCCGCCGACAATAAGATACATTGTTCCAATTTCAACCTTATCTCCGAAGAAGTACAGATTACAGTCTATGGAATCCTTAATGCCCTCAACAACCTCCGATGGAAAATGCTGTGCTTTCATTTCTTCAAATGCACCTCTGAGTGCATGGTTTCTCATCAGAGATGTTCCATATGTTCCCGGCAGTAACGAAACGACCTTCTGCAATCCGCTTCCGAACTGCGAAATCGGCATATAAGCTCCGCAGATAAATCCGTAACCTGCGCTCACTATTGTTCCCACAGCAGACATCTGACCTTGCGTAGATAAGAAGAAATTTATTACCGAAGAAATAGCTGTACCAAACATTGAAAGCAAAAATACATCTAATAAAATTACTAAAACATCTCCGACAGAAAGATACCAGCCAACATTTGCAAGATAAATAAATGATGCTGCTGTTGCAATAAGACATACAATAATAGTTGTAATTAACGTAGATATGTAATATCCGAACGCCAACACAGACTTCTTAACAGGCGTCATCGTTAAATCGTTTCTGGCCCCCGTCATCTTATCCGAAACCATAAGCATATTAGAACAAAATGCAACCGTTACACAGCATACGGCAAGAAGTGAAGAGAAAAGCTCTCCTCCGACACAGCCGTTTATTAGTTTTTCAGGAACGCTGAAACCCTCAGGCATACTTGCTGAAAAGCTGTCACGGTAAACATTTGCAAGAAATGTTGCATACAAAACAAGCAATATAATAGGTGTTATTAATGATGTAAAAAACATTCCCTTATCTTTAAAAAACAGCTTGGTGTTACGTTTTACTAAAGCTGAAAGTGAATTCATTTTTCAGCACCTCCCAAAAGCTTTTTGCCTGTCACAGCAAGAAATACATCGTCCATTTTGCCCTTTGTAATTTCATAATCCTCAAAAATCTGCGGATATTTCACTATCAATTCAGTTGCCGCCGCCGTATTCGGCACAGCAACGCGGTACGCATCACGAATCTCCTCATACGGCATTCCAAGACTTTCAACCTCAGCTTTTTTTGCACCGTAAAGAGTGATAAAATCACCCGTGTATGCGTTTTTGAGCTGAAGCGGAGTTCCCTCAGCTGAAATCTTTCCGCTGTCAATTATCACTACATAATCAGCATCCGCCGCTTCCTCCATGTAATGCGTTGTAAGAAAAACTGTCATTTTTCTTTCATGCCGTAGCTTGTCGATAACATTCCATAACGTTTTTCTTGTCTGCGGATCGAGTCCGGTTGTAGGCTCATCTAAAATCAAGATTTTCGGATTATGCATAAGCGCTCTTGCAACGTCTATGCGGCGGCGCTGTCCGCCCGACAGTTTTTTTACTTCACGCTTCAGCAAATCTTTAAAATCAAGCATTTCACACAGCTCGTTTAACCGTTCTTTAAACTTAGCTCCGCAAATCCCGTAAAGTGCCGCTCTGCTTTTAAGATTGTCATAAACAGAAAGCGATTTATCCAAAACCGAATTTTGAAAAACAACTCCCAAATCGTTTTTTATTTTAGTAAGCGATGAGTCTATGTTCTCTCCGTTTATAAAAACGCTTCCGCTGTTTCTTTGAAGCTGCCCGCAGATTATTGAAATCGTCGTACTTTTTCCTGCGCCGTTTATTCCCAAAAATGCAAACAACTCCCCTTCTTTTACATTAAAGCTCATATTATCCACAGCTTTAATATCTCCGAAGCTTTTGCAAAGCCCCTCTATTTTAATTACATTTTCCATATTATCGCTCCTTTGTAAATCTCGCTTTCAGTCCCTCAAACTGATCTGTAAGCATTCGACTTATAGTATCATTATCAAGTTCCAAAAATGAAGTTGCAAGAATTGTTGCTATTCCATGAACAAACACCCACATTTCAAGATGAAAAAGCATTGCCTCATCACGGCTAAAACCCGTTCTTTCCATAACCATCGAAGCAGCATTATCGAAATCCTGATTGACCGGATTTTCAAACACTTCAGCTCTTCGGTCACGCATGAACAAAAGCTTATAAAGCTCCCGCTCCTCTTTTGCAAATTTTATGTATCCCATACCGCTCGCTTTATAAGCCTGATATTCTCCGCTTTTGATAACGCTTTCCTGATAATCTCTGAAAACCTTAGCCGCATACTTTAAAACCTCGTACCGAAGCTCTTCCATAGACTTAAAGTTTGAAAAAATCGGCTGTGTTGAACAGTTGAGCTTTTTGACTATCCGCCTTGCGTTTAACCCCTCTGAACCATTCTCACGGACGATCTGAACAGCGGCTTTGATTATATCCTCTTTTGAAACCTTTGCCTTCGGCGGCACAATTCCCACCTCTTTTAAATAACATCAGTTATATAACATTTGTTATTATATATCGTATCACAAGTTTTGTCAATTATTTTTGTGCGATTCAACTTTTAGTTGAATCAAGTTTCCCTTTTTCCACAAATAAGTTATTGTAAAAATCAGTAGCGTTTGATATACTTTAATCAAGATAAAACTTACAAGGGGGAAACAAAAATGAGCGATTACGCACAAATTCTTGCCGACAATCTAGTAAGACTCCGCCGTGAACAAGGGCTTACTCAAAGCGCTTTAGCCCAAAAGCTTTGCGTTTCATTTCAAGCGATAAGCAAATGGGAAAATAAGCTTTCAAGCCCCGATATTCTGCTATTACCGGAGCTTGCCAAGATATTCGGAGTTAGCGTCGATGAACTTTTCGGAACGAAAAAAGTACTTAATATTAAAGGTGCACACTCCGATCTTTTTGCAAAAAGAAATTCAGTATCTCTCCCTTGGGAAAATGACGATACAATACACGCCGTTGTTTTTAAAGGACATACGCTTATAGAGGATTTTGAGTCCGCTAAAGAATTCACATTTGAACTTTCAGGAGAAGCTCTTAATGTAGACTGCCGCTGCAATATCACCTGTGATAACATATCAGGTAACGCCAACGCAGGAGGTTCCATAACATGTGACAATGTAGGTAAAAATGCTTGTGCAGGAGGAGCGTTAAACTGCGACGACATCAGTGGGAATGCTTCTGCAGGAGGAGCGTTAAGCTGTGACGACATCAGTGGGAATGCTTCCTCAGGAGGACCGATGACCTGCTGCGATGTCAAAGGAAATACGTCAGCTGGGGGAAGTATTACCTGCTGCGATTTATCCGGCGACGCTTCTGCCGGCCATGACATATATGCTGAAAGTATAGGCACAGTAAAAAATTGCGAGGGAAATATAGAAGCAGTTACCATAAACGGAGATGCAAGCTGCGGCGGAGATATAGTATACAAGACTAAAGTCCAAAAGCAAGATAACTCGGACCTTCGCAATTCGTAATGCGTAATTCTTAATTAATTTCCGATTGACAAATATTTCAGGTATGTTATAATAACCGCCTACCGTTAATGCAGACACCCTTGCGCCTTTCATAGCACAAGGGTGATTTTTTGTCAAATTATGCCGGTTTATGTCGGCATTCTAATTGCAAATTACGAATTACTTAAAATCTCTCTATAATACATCTTCGAGCAATAATGCTGCCACTATTTTTGCTCCCAGCTTCATTCCTTCTTCCGTATAAACGTCGCTCATAGCCCCCATAAGTACGCCCAACAATTCATCCATTCGGTCGGCTTTTTCTTTGGAAAGCTCTTTGCACATAAAATTGTGAAACTCCTTGTCAGCCTTAATATATTTCGCATTTCTGCATATCTCTTTGTCAATCTCACTTGCGAATTTATTGTTTAAAATAGCTGTCATATTCATGATACCACCTCCTCATATTATATGAATGTATTATAATTATACGAAATCTTATCGAATTTGTCAAGCAAAAATATCATTTTGATAACAAAATATCTTTTTGATTATGGTATTATCTTAATATGAGGTGATTAACTATGGCAAAAGAATTGCTTTTTTTCGCAGATAGAATTAAATTACTACGTGAAAGTGCCGGATTAACCCAAGCGGAACTTGCAAAACGTTTGGGCTTGTCACGTTCCAGCGTAAACTCATGGGAAATGGGATTGACTATTCCGTCCACACAATACATTGTAGAACTTGCAAAGAAATTTGATGTGTCTTCAGATTATCTTTTAGGCATAGAAGAAACTTCTAACATTCCTACAAAAGGGCTTACACAAAAACAGATATCAGCATTGCTTGCTGTAATTCAATGTTTTAGAAATGAAAATGATAACGCAGAATAAATAGAAAAGGAATGAAAACATATTTCTGACCGTATTTTAGAG
>USCU01000119.1 GCA_900553335.1 uncultured Ruminococcus sp.
ATTGAGGATATTATATCAGCTGACAGCTACACAATGGGATTTCGTGACGGAGCAAGACTGATGATAGACATACTGCTTGGCAGCAACGAAAATCTCAGCAGCAAATAAATTACATAGCAACAGCGCACTGCAAATTTTTCCCTAAGGTCGTTGTGATTGACAAGGGTTTTATTTAATGCTATCATGGGAAAAGTAATAAATGACTTTCAAGTATTTAGGAGATGTAGATTTTGAGCATTAATATAAATCAAAAATACAAGGGTGTTTTATGTATAATCTTTTCAGCGTTTTGTTTTGCGTTTATGAATGCGTTTGTAAGACTTTCCGGAGATCTTCCGAGTGTTCAGAAAAGCTTTTTTAGAAACTTCGTAGCATTCTTCTTTGCTCTTATAATTCTTATTCGTTCTAAAGAAAAGATAAACGTCACAAAAGAAAGTGTACCGTATCTGCTTTTGCGCTCGGTTTTCGGAACGCTCGGAATTCTTTGCAATTTCTACGCAATAGATCATTTGGTGCTGAGTGATGCATCAATGCTTAACAAGATGTCACCGTTTTTTACGATTCTTTTTTCATTTTTGTTTTTAAAGGAACGTCTTACCGCTTTTCAGACGGTATCCGTTGTTATAGCGTTTTTGGGCAGTCTTTTTATTATAAAGCCAACGTTTACAAACTTGGATCTGATTCCGTCCCTGCTGGGATTTTTGGGAGGGGTAGGTGCAGGAGCTGCATACACAATGGTGCGAAAGCTCGGTTCACTTGGGGTTAAAGGACCGTTTGTAGTGTTTTTCTTTTCGGGATTTTCGTGTGTTACAACATTGCCGTTTTTGATATTTAATTATGAGCCTATGACGTGGGTGCAGCTGTTAATGCTTTTAGGAGCCGGACTTTCCGCAGCAGGAGGTCAGTTTTCGATTACCGCCGCATATTATTATGCGCCTGCGAGGGAAATTTCGGTTTATGACTATTCGCAGATCGTCTTTGCAGCATTGCTTGGATTTGTTCTGTTTGATCAAATACCCGATGCTTTGAGCTTTTTGGGATACATTATTATCATAGGAGTGGCTGTTGTTATGTTTTGGTATAATAACAGGAAGGAATGGAAAAACTAAAAAATTTATCGGGGCTGTACCCTTGTTGAACAGACTGCGAAGCACGCTTTAATTTGACATTCTTTTAACGATAAATAACGAGCTGAGATGCTGTGTATATTTTCTTTTTGAGGTTCTCTTTGTTTTTGGGAGAGCCTTTTTTGTTGATAACTTAAATACAACGGGTTTATCTAATATACTGCAAAAAAATACAAAAAATGCGTTATTTTTTACATTACACTTGCAAAACCTATTGGTATTTTGTATAATTGGTTGGGTAAATAAACGGGAAAACTAACTAATAGGTGTTTCAAAAATTTGACATGGGGTGTGTGAATGTGATAAGAATTGGAATTTGCGATGATTTAAAATTTTGCAGGGAAGAGTTAAGAGGTCTGTGCATAAGTTGGGCTGAGAAGCAAAACTTGGCAGTAGATATAGTCTGTTCACGAGATACAGGAGAGATTGTTCATCTTTGCACCACGTCAAAAGGAAATTTTGATATTGTTTTTATGGATATCGAATTTGGAGAAAACTTTAACGGGGTTGATGCAGTAAAAGAAATAAACCGGCTTTGTCCTTATTGCAAAATTATTTATGTTACCGCTTATTCCGAATATGCTCCTGAGGTATACGAAACAGAGCATGCCTATTTTGTGCTTAAAAATAATAATATGTCCTCCAACGTATGCAGGGCTCTGGATAAAGCATTGGATGACATTAGAAGAGATAAAGATGAGATAATAAGTATCAGAGCAGGCGGAGTGTGTCTTATACCTGTAAAAGATATTATATGTTTTGAGCGTGATGGCAGAGTAACTATTATTAAAACCATAAAGAAAGATTTCAGAACCTACGAAACCTTTGATGAAATACTTGATAAAATCGGCAGCCGAAGAGTGAAACGCTGCCACAAAAGCTATGCTGTTAATTTTTTTCATGTAATAAAATATACCAAAGCTAAGTTTATTATGGACAATGAGCAAACAGTTCCTATAAGCCGTGCATATCAAAAGGAAATTTTTGAATGTTTTACTGATTATATGGATGGTGTTGTGGTTGAGCCTGTGCTATAATTGTCTTGCAAAGGGACAATTGATAATGGATGATTGACAATTAATTCGGTATAATTTGACAGAAGACGTTCTTGTGATATTATATTCATAAGGTTGCCATAGATATACGGTAGGCGATTTCTCTTCTCATGAAGAGGTGATAGCTATGGTTATATACTAAGAGCTTTTTTAAACATAACTGTAATAATCAATGTTATCTTTGTATTCTTATCATTTTTACAAACAAATGGTTTTAATAATAATTAAGAAACACCGCCCAATCTACCAAGTTGACGATGTTTCTTAATACCAAAAATTTGGAGGAACCGCTTATCGCAGGACTCCCTTTTTATATTATAATATATCTTCGGATTTTGCCAATCGTAAAATAGTTGTCAATTAAACCCTCCCTAGGCTTTTGCGTTACTACATCACCATTCCGCCGTTTGCTCCGATCGTAATGCCATTTAAATATGACGAATTTTCTGATGCTAAAAACAGCACAATCTTCGCAATTTCCTTTGGTGATCCCAAACGTTTCAGCGGAATATCGTTTATAAGCTCAGCGATCGCTTCGTCGTCAAGCTTTTTGTTCATGTCGGTGTCAATTACTCCGGGTGAGATGCAGTTTACTCTTATTCCGCTTTGACCGACTTCTTTTGCCAAAGCTTTTGTAAGTCCGATCATTCCTGCCTTTGAAGCAGAATACACTACCTCGCAGGAAGCGCCGGTTTCTCCCCACATTGACGATATATTTATGATAGTTCCGCTTTTTTTGGAGATCATATCTCTTACTGCGTATTTGCTGCACAAAATTGCACCTGTAAGATTTGTAGAAAGCATTTTTTCTATCTCGCTGTCCTCCATAAGCTGAAAAACTCCGATATGCGAGATCCCGGCATTGTTGACGAGCACATCTGTTCCGCCAAAACTTTTCTTGACATAATCAAACATAGCTTTAACCTGTGCGCTGTCTGAAATGTCAGCCTTAAAAATATGTGAGTGGGGAAGCGACTCGCTGAGCTTTCTTGCTTCATTCTCAGAATTCTTATAGTTTATAATAACCCGATATCCGGCACTGCTAAAAGTTTCGGCTGTTGCCTTTCCTATTCCTCGTGATGCACCGGTAATTACGGCTGTTTTCATAATTGCATACCCCTTTTTTCAGTATACAATCATTTTACCTCTATTTGTGATTTTCGTCAACCCAGTGCTTTGAAAGCTTTATGTTTTCATCATCATTGTTGTATACTCTGCCGTTATCATCGGTGTGGTTGTCGGTTACTACATATGTTTCAAACACGGGAATTACATTCTTCGGATCGTATATCTTTACATCTCCGTCAAATTTCACTTCTCTTGTGTGCCTTGGAAATCGGCGCTTGTTCTCGCTTTGTTTCATTTTTGCCCCTCCTTTTTAAAAGTTTTTTCACTATTATTTTTCCCTGACAGCTTTATTATATTAAATAAAAGATTTTCTAAAATTATTGTATTTTTTTGAAAAACCGTGTATAATAGTCCTTGAAATCAATTTTGTCCCGGAGGAAAGAATATGAGTTTTAAGAAAAAATGCGCTGCTAAGGTTTTGCTGAAGGTTTTAACCGCAGACTTTATGTGCCTTGTGCTTTTGTTGTTTTGGATGGTTTTTTATCGATCATACTGGCTGATCAATAATATAGTTTTCGGCATATGCCAGCTCTTGATAGTCGGAATGCTTTTGGCTGATTACTGTATGAAGCAGGGAGGCATTATTAAAAATCAAGTTAAATTTCATGGAATGGAAGAATGCGAGGGCTTTGGTTTGACGATCGGTCTTGTAAGTGTTATTCCAAGTTACATATCTGTAATCTTTTTGATTTTGGGAAAAGTCGGTGTACTCGGTAACACTATTGCTGTTTATTACCTGACTAACACATTCTTTACTCCGATTTTTAATCTCTTTAGCTTGGGATTTAACGCTCCCGATAAAAAGGCTGCTGCTGCTTCGGTTGTCGCTGCTGACACTTCGTGGCTCTCGATTTTCGTGGCAATGGCTTTACCGTTTGTTATGATCTTGGTTTGCTATTACTTCTTCAAAATCGGATATAATAACGAAGACTTAAAGTCAATATTTGTATACAAACGCAAAAAGTAACCATACAAATTTCGACATATATTTGTAAATTTCGATCGGTTGTGATGAATTTCACAGCCGATTTTTTGTTGGTTTTTTTTGAAAAATCTTATGTCAATTTGCCAAACACGAACTGAAAACTACCAAACACGAATTTTCTATTGAC
>USCU01000120.1 GCA_900553335.1 uncultured Ruminococcus sp.
GCTTTGCCGACGATTGCGATAAATCGCAATTAAATTGTGGTATAATATGCTTGATTACGCAAATTTCAATTAAAGGAGTTTTTATGAAGGACGGTTTTTTAAAAGTTGCCGCTGTTACTCCAAAGATAAGAGTAGGCGATACTGCGTTTAATACCAAAAACATTATAAATGCACTTGATAAAGCATATGAAGAGGGTGTAAAGTGTCTTGTTTTTCCTGAGCTTTGCATAACTTCATACACATGTCAAGACTTGTTTTTCCAGCGTGCACTTATAGATTCGGCGCTCAAATCGCTTTTTGAAATAGCTGAAGCGTCAAGAAATAAAAAAATTCTTTTTGCAGTAGGACTTCCGATTTTAAAAGACGGAAAGCTTTTTAACTGTGCCGCAGTAATATATAACGGAGATATTTTAGGATTCGTTCCTAAATCAAGCCTGCCAAACTACAACGAATTTTACGAAGCAAGGCATTTCGCACCTGCTCCCGAAGAGAATACAAGCCTACGAATAAAGTCTAAAGATTATCCGTTCGGCAAAAAGCTCATTTTTTGCTGTGAGGAAATGGACGAGTTTAAATTTGCGGTCGAGATTTGCGAGGATTTATGGTCGCCATGCCCTCAGTCAAACAGCCATGCACTCGCAGGTGCAACTGTAATCGGAAATCTCTCAGCTTCTGACGAGGTTATCGAAAAGGACAAGTATCGCTTATCGCTTGTGGCGAACCAATCAGCAAGACTTATTTCAGGATATATATATTCCAGTGCGGGTGACGGTGAATCAACTCAGGATATGGTTTTTTCGGGACACAATATAATTGCTGAAAACGGAAGCGTTTTAAAACAAAGCGCACTGTTTAAAAATGAAATGACCATAACTGAAATTGATTTGCAAAAGCTTACATCTGAACGCACAAAAATGTCAACTTTCTGTGTAAACGACAGCAAGGGCTATGAATATATTTATTTTTCTATGCCGATAGAAAATACTTCTCTAACAAGATTTTACGCTAAAGCTCCGTTTATTCCGAGCAGCCCCGATGAGCGTAACTATCGCTGTGATCTTATTTTGCAGATGCAGGCTCAGGGGCTTAAAAAGAGAATTGAGCATACCGGATCAAAAGCACTGGTGCTTGGTATTTCAGGCGGACTTGACAGTTCGCTTGCAATTTTGGTATGTGTAATGGCGCTTGATCTTCTCGGACGTCCTCACAGCGACATTATTGCCGTAACTATGCCATGCTTCGGAACTACTAACCGCACACGAAGCAATGCGGAAATTTTGTGTAGCGCTTTAGGAGTTACCTTTAGGAGTATAGATATCACCGATTCTGTTCGTCAGCATTTTAAGGATATCGGTCATGATGAAAGCAACCACAATGTCGTTTACGAAAACGGACAAGCAAGAGAACGCACAAAGGTACTGATGAATATCGCAAATCAGGAAAGTGGTTTTGTTGTCGGAACTGGCGATTTGTCCGAGCTTGCACTTGGATGGGCAACCTACAACGGAGATCATATGTCTATGTACGGTGTAAACGCATCTGTTCCTAAAACGCTCATAAGACATATTGTTAAGTATTATGCGGACACTTGTGAATATGAGCCTCTTTCCAATGTGCTTTTAGATATTTTGAACACACCTGTTTCTCCCGAGCTTTTACCGACGGACGAAAGCAAGGAGGATATGAATCAAAAGACCGAGGATTTGGTCGGTCCTTATGAGCTTCACGACTTTTTCCTCTATTATGCTATACGTTTCGGATTTAAGCCGTCAAAAGTTTTACGGCTTGCAGTTTATGCGTTTGGCGGCGATTATTCAACCGAAACGATAAAAAAATGGCTTGGTACTTTTTACAGAAGATTTTTCTCACAGCAATTTAAACGTTCTTGTCTGCCGGACGGAGCAAAGATAGGTTCTGTTACCCTTTCTCCGAGGGGGGATTTCAGAATGCCGTCCGACGCTGTGTGGGAAATATGGAAAAAAGACCTATTAGATTCCGAAATTTAAGAAAGGTAATCGGCAGCAATGAGTTCTCAAAGCAAATATAAAAAGCTCTTTTCAAACACTATAATTTTTGCCATCGGATCCTTCAGCTCAAAAATACTTGTGCTGTTTCTCGTTCCGATATACACAAATGCTCTTACTACAAGCGAACTGGGAATCGCTGATTTGCTTCAGCAGATTTCAAACTGGCTTGTTCCAATTGTATCCCTGACCGTTTCGGAGGCAATAACCCGATTCGGACTTGACAGGGCATACAACAAAAAATCCGTATTCACAATAGGTACGATTCTAAATGCACTTGGGCTGCTTGCCCTTTTAATCATCATATTGTTGACATTTGCATTCGGACACAAGTCCGCAAGCGGAGATTCTACGCTAGATAAAATTATATTTGACAACGGACTGATTTTGTACTTGTATGTATTCACAGCATCTCTTAAACTGTTGTTTTCATATTTTATCAGAGCAATTGAAATGGTTAAGCTTTATGCCTTTGTCGGAATTTTGACAACCTTTTTTACACTATTGTTCACTGTACTTCTTTTATTAGGACTGAAAATAGGTGTAACAGGATACCTTCTTTCTATTATACTTTCAGACTTTATAGCTATTATATATATGTTTTTCAGAGCGAAGCTTTGGAAGTATTTCTCGCTTAAAAGCTTTGATAAGCCCGTGGCAAAGCAAATGCTCGCATACTGTGTTCCGCTTATTCCTACTCAGATAATGTGGCTTATTACAAACACATCTTCAGCTTTGATAGTAACCGTTTTTCTAAGTGATTCGGCAAACGGAATTTTATCGGCAGCATATAAAATTCCAAATATAATTTCTACAGTTTATATGATTTTCGCACTCGCTTGGAATATGTCCGCTGTTTTGGAAAAGGACAGTGACGAGCAAGAGAAATTTTATGAAAACGTTTTTGAATGCAATCAGTCTGTAATGTACATTCTATCGGCTTTGATTTTGGTGTTTTTGCATCTTGTAACTAATATTTGGATAGGTGCAGACTTCAGAGAATCGGTATTATATGCACCGATATTGATTTATGCTACCATATTCACTTGCTTTGTAACGTTTATGGGTACGATTTATTCTGTACATAAAAAGAGTGTACGAAGCCTTGTTACAGCGCTTATATCAGGCGGACTAAACATTGTGATAAATCTTGCACTGGTCAACTTGATAGGCATTTATTCCGCTGCAATAGCCGCATTTCTTTCATATTTGGTTGTCTTTATAATTCGTGCTGTCGACTGTCGGAAATACCAGCCGTTTAATTTGCACACTAAAAAGCTCTTAATAAACTGCTTTATTCTTGCGGTTATGTGCGTTTTGAATTATACGGTAAATAAGCTGACTATTTTGTCATATACGCTTTTAACCCTGTGTATGATAATTGTAATAGCAATAAATTTGAAAAGTGTTATGAGAGTAGTTAAAATAATGATTCCAAAAAAAATCTTAAACAAAATTCCATTAATCAATAAACTTTAACGAAGGGAGGAGAAAAAATGGCAGAGCTAAAATACGAAATCACTAAACATATCGGAGTGCTTTCCGAAAACTCAAAAGGATGGACCAAAGAGCTTAATATGATAAGCTGGAACGATCGTGACCCTAAGTATGATATTCGTGAGTGGAATCCCGATCATACAAGAATGGGAAAGGGCGTTACTCTTACTGAGGAGGATGTCGAAAACCTCAGAAAGCTTTTAAACGGCGAAGAGCTTGAGGATGACATAAACGAAGAAGATTTCTTTTAAAGACAAAGCACTTAAAAAGCACCGATGAGGAATTTTCCTCATCGGTGCTTCATTATGTCGAAAAAGTATATTTAAAAACTCTCTTGCTCCTTGCGAAGGACAAACCTATTGAGAAGGTGGACACTAACAAAACTCTATAGAAGTAAAGAATTTCCCCAAAGTTTTGAAAAAATTCGTTTCAAGACAGATTAGCTGAACTGCCTGATTACCAGTTTGCAAATGGCCAATATTAACAGCTTTCATATTACTCTCCGTTTATCAAAGAAAGCCTGTTACATATGATAATCTCTAATTTCAAATTAAATTCCATTATCAACTGTCAATTAAATTACGAATTATTCTGACTTCTCGCCTCTTAATTTCTTACCTCTAATAGCTATTTATCTCCGTGAATGTCCTCAGCATATGTGTCAAATCCGCCTCTTGTGTAAAACAGTTCTCTTATTGCAAGCGCACAGCCTGACAGGAATCTGTGTTTGTCCTCAATAATAGAAAGCTCGATCTTGCTTGAAACAAGCGCTCCGCCTATCTCTGTCACAGCGTCCTTTAATTTCTGGAACGCCTTTTCATTCTGGAATTTGAACTGATGAAGCACTATCTTCTGTG
>USCU01000121.1 GCA_900553335.1 uncultured Ruminococcus sp.
CTACAATACTTGATGTGATCATTTCGTTCATCTCAAGGTTTGTATAATCGGCGTAAACTCCCTTTCGATTTTTATTCTTTGAGTCATTGCTGTCAAGCTTTTCGTTTGTAAGCTTCTGATCTTTTGTCATAACGGAGGTAAAATCAATCGTTTCAGAGCTTATAGTCAGGGGATAAGACGTCATAGTATCCTTTTGAATGTCTGTAATATAAGAATTCATACCAGTTGAAAGTGCCAGAATGAGAGCAATACCAATGATTCCAATGCTTCCTGCAAAGGAGGTTAAAATTGTTCGTCCTTTTTTTGTTCTGAGATTGTTAAAGCTTAAAGAAAGTGCGGTTAGAAATGACATTGAGATTTTTTTATGTTTTTTTGGCTTAGGACTTTCTTCGGTTTTATCTTCGTAAGGATTTGAGTCGCTGACAATTTCTCCGTCCAAAAGATTAACAATTCTCGTTGAATACTTTTCTGCAAGCTCCGGATTGTGCGTTACCATAATAACGAGCTTATCTTTTGCAATCTCCTTCAAAAGTTCCATGATCTGTACGCTTGTTTCTGAATCCAAAGCTCCTGTCGGCTCATCTGCAAGCAAAATGTCGGGGTTGTTTATAAGCGCCCGTGCAATAGCAACACGCTGCATCTGTCCGCCTGACATCTGAGCAGGTTTTTTGTGAAGGTGATCCCCAAGACCGACTTTCTGCAAAACGTTTATCGCACGGCTTCTTCTTTCTTTTTTTGAAACTCCCGAAAGAGTCAGAGCCAGTTCAACGTTTGCAAGCACTGTTTGGTGCGGAATAAGGTTATAGCTTTGGAAAACAAATCCGATTGAATTGTTTCGGTAGTAATCCCAGTCTGCGTCCTTGTATTTTTTTGTAGACACTCCGTTTATTATCAAATCTCCGCTTGTATATCTGTCAAGACCTCCGATAATGTTGAGCATCGTTGTTTTTCCCGAACCGCTTTGACCAAGTATTGACACAAATTCGTTTTCTCTAAAGCTTATGCTGACACCTTTAAGAGCGTTTTGTGTTAAATCGCCGGTAATGTATGTTTTTACAATGTTTTGAAGTTTAAGCATGAAACTACCTCCTGTTTTACTGGTAATATTGTATCACAAAAAAATAAACTAAACAATAAGTAACGGTAAACTTAAGATAAACTTAAGAAAAATTGATATTAGTTTATCTTTGCTTGTCTTTTTTAGTATATAATGATAGAATAAAGAAAAAGGGGGAATTTTGATGTTTAACATTTTAGTTGCAGAGGACAATGCAGATATGAGAGAGTTGTTTTGTACGGTTCTTTCAGACAACGGGTATAACAGTATTCCTGCCGCAGACGGTATGGAAGCGCTCAATATAATTGATGAAGAGTATATTGACTTAATCGTGGCGGATATTATGATGCCCAATTTAGACGGGTACTCGCTGACTTGTCAGCTGCGTGAGGCAGGGTATACCATACCTATATTAATGGTAACGGCTAAGGATCAATTTGACGATATGCAAAAGGGTTTTAATGTCGGAGCTGATGATTATATGATAAAGCCTGTGAATGTAAAAGAACTCATTCTGCGGGTTGAAGCGCTTTTACGGAGAGCGAAAATTTCAAGCGAAAAGAAAATTGTCGTAGGCTCTACCGTGCTTGATTATGACGCTCTTACCGTCACGATTAACGGGGTGGAAACAATTTTGCCGCAGAAAGAATTCTATTTGATATATAAGCTTCTTTCTTATCCGAATAAAATTTTTACCCGTCAACAGCTTATGGACGAAATTTGGGGAATGTTTTCGGAAACGGATGAGCGTACTGTCAACACACATATAAACCGTTTAAGAGATAGGTTTTCCGAGTGCGATGATTTTGAAATAATAACAGTAAGAGGTCTTGGCTATAAGGCGGTGAAAAAAGTTGAGTAAAAAATCAATCTCAAAGCTGTGGTTATATTTTGCCGGAATTATTTTTATTTCTATCGCAGTCGTTTTTGCCTTGTTTACGGTAATTTGGATTTTTCTGTTTCAGTTTGATATAGTTCCTTTTGATCCTAGGATAAGACATATGCCTATTCTGGTTTTGCTTTTTGGAAGCCTTCTTATAGGAAGCGCAATAGCTGTTTTTGTCGGAAAGCTTATCATAGCTCCTGTTCAAAAAATAAGCAAAGCATTTGACGAGCTTTCAAAAGGTAATTTCGACGTCAAGGTTAGTACCAATCAAAAGATAGATGAAATCCGTGAAATGGCAGAGCGCTTTAATGCAATGACGTATGATCTTTCACATATCGAAACTCTGAGAAACGATTTTGTGGTCAACGTTTCTCATGAATTTAAAACGCCGATTTCAGCTATTGAAGGGTATGCGACATTGCTGCAGGACGAGTCTGTGTCAAAAGAAAAGCACGACAGATATTTAGAAAAAATCCTTGAAAATTCTCATCGCCTTTCCAGCCTTTCGAGCAATATTTTAATGCTTTCAAAGCTTGAAAATCAAGAGACAGTAATGCGCTGCAAGGAATACAGATTGGACGAACAGATCAGAAGAGCGGTCTTGCTTTTAGAGCCTAAGTGGTCAAAGAAAAATATTGAGTTTGATATTGAATTGCCAAAGTGTATTTTTTGTTCAAACGAGCAGCTTTTAGACAGGGTTTGGATAAATATAATCGATAACGCTGTTAAACATTCGCATGACGGCGGAGTTATTCATATTTACCTTGAAACCGATAAAAACGAAGTAAGAGTTAAATTTAAAGATCACGGAGACGGTATGAGCGAAGATGTTCAAAAGCATATTTTTGAGAAATTCTATCAGGGAGACGCTTCCAGAAAAGCGGAGGGCAACGGACTTGGATTGGCGTTTGTAAAAAGGATAGTAGATTTATGCAAAGGAACAATAAGTGTTGAAAGCATATTAGGAAACGGAGCGGAATTTACCGTTGTTTTTCCAAAAAGAATTAACTGATCATATAGCAAAAACTACTGTGCAATTCATACACAGTAGTTTTTTGTTTATTTACAGATTTTCGTTTTTAAGGGCGTCGATCGGATTATCTTTTTTGATTTTTCCTGTCGCATAAAGCATTGTTGCAAATACGACTATAAATACGCTGAGTACAGCGATTGCTACACTATACCAAGGTACATAAAAGCTTTTCTCAACCGCTGCGTCGGAAGCTTTATAGATGGCATAGGTAACTAAGAGGGAAGCAATGAGTCCAAAGAAAAGTCCCTTGATTCCATAAATAATGCATTCAAAATTCATCATTTTGCTAAAGCTTCTTTTGGTAAGTCCGACTGATTTTAGCATTGCGAATTCTCTGCGTCTTAAAGAAATGCTTGTGGAAATCGAGTTGAAAACATTTGCCATAGCGATTAGTGAAATCAAAATAATAAATCCATAGGCAAATACATTTACAATCGTTACCATAGTTCTTTGAGATTCATCGCTTTCTGCGAGATTATAAAGAGATTCATTGCTGAGTCCGTTTGAAGATAAAATCTGCTCGATGTTTTTATAAGCTTCAGAATGGTTTGGCGCCTTAAAGTCAAAATAGTAGGAGCTGAAATAATCATTAAACTGTTCGTTTAAAACACTGTCCATCAGGCTATGCGGGTATACTATATAAATCCCTGAGGCTTTTGGCAGATAATAAGGATAGTTTTCAGCTTTTGCACCAATAGTGAGTTTCATCTTATTCATTGCCTGTTCGTCTGTTAAAATCTTTGCTTTGCTTGTGTCAAGGTCGGATTCTGATATAGTATCGTTGCCAAAACTGTCTAAATATTCCTGGGGATAATAATAGTAGTGACATGTATTACTATTATTATCATCTTTTGTACCCCAAAGCGTATAACCATCAATTTCCTTTTCCATTGTAATGTTTGTGCTTATAGGGAATTTATCGCTTTTCAAGATATTGTTGTTTATGCGTTTTGAATGGGTATCATCGGTTCTGACAATCGTATTGATTTCGTCAAATACAACAGCCTGAAGGTTTGTTTTGTCGTAAAATTTAGTCTTATCAAGACTGTTGTTCTCACAAAGCTTATTAAATGCTTCATCGTTTAAAAATAATACCTGACATGATTCGTTAAATGAATTTCCGTTTAATTGCGTGTCGAACATATCTTTATATTTGTCGCTTATTACCGATGAGTCAAAAACTGCATCAAAATATGACTGACTGTAATAGACACCGCTTTCTACTTCATTTACAGAAGAAAGAGAAGATAAAAACTGATCAGGATTGCTGACAGTATTTTTGTTTGTATAGTATGATATGTCAGTGTCGCTGTGACCTGTTCCCGAAACAGTATTTACTGAATCCTGTCTCTTATACACATCTCCGAGCCCACGAGACAAGAGGCAATCTCGT
>USCU01000122.1 GCA_900553335.1 uncultured Ruminococcus sp.
GACATAATTAAGCTTTTGACTGAAGTCATAATACCACTTTGTCGCACTTTCCGGTGATTCGGCATAATGATTCTTAAAAGTTCTGTTGACCTCATGAGGAAGGGGCGTTAAAACACCCATTATCCTTGTATCAAACAAATCTCTCCAAACAGCAGTATCCTCAATTATGCCGTTTTCACAAGCATAATCTGTAAGCTCCTGTAAGATTTCGTCTATTGATCTTTCACTTTTTGTTATCAAAGGAGTATTCCACTCGTTCAGCATTAAGACGTCTAAGATGTTATTTCGTATAACGTATTCGTCCTCTGATGAAATAATCTCATTATTTACAGCGTAGTTTATTAATTCTTGAACAGCTTCAAAAATCATTTATGTCACCTCATAACGCATATTTTGCTAATTTGCATTCATTGATGCAAAACACATATTTTGCTATTTTAATTATATCAGATTTTTACATTAAAAGCAATGAGTTTTTCACATATTTTCTGACATAAAAATGCCTCTTAGAGAAACAAACTCCAAGAGACATTTTCAGTTATTTTACCAAAGTGACTTTACGCTCTTTGCATGGCTGTTTATCATACCAACGTCTGCTGTTGAGATAGCTTCATCAACCTTTACATTTGCACAATCAAACTTATATCCTTCAAGCAAATTTACTCCCTTTGCATGTGAATTTGCCATTCCTACGTCTGCTGTTGTTATCTTTCCGTCGCCGTTTACATCACCTATCAGATTAAGTTCAACGTCCTGCTTGATGTCATCTGTTCCAACTGTGATCTCATATGATCTGGAAGTATAATTTCCTCCCTCAACTACAAGCGTGCAGCTTCCTTCTTCAAGGCCTTCTATAACATATTCGCCCATGCTTGCTGCAGTTGCAGTAATCTCAGTTCCGTCTGCTGCAACTGCCTTTACTGTCAACTCTGTTTTAGCATTTTTGTCTGAAACTGTGATTGTTCCTGACAAAGTTCCTGTTGTTTTCAGTTCAAGTCCCAAAACTGCGTCCTCTATTGCTTTTGCATATGCGTCAACAATGTCCTGTTCTGTGATGTTTTTTCCCTCTACTACTGCCGCTACTGCATCTGTTACTGCCTTGGCAGTTTCATTTGTGTACACGCTTAAATCAGCAGGTACCTTTGCCTTAGCTGCATCAACAGCCGTATAATCTGCCGGCTTGTATACAAGTCCTGAAATTGCATTATTGATTGCCTTTGCTGCATTTGAAGCGTCAGTATCTGTTGCATAAATATCTGACGCAACTTCTTTTCCTGATGCAACTGCTTCGCTTAAAGCTTTGGCAGATTCTTCAGTGCAAATATCTGAATCTATCTTCGAAGCGTCTGCAATAGCTTTTTCAAGCTCTGTTATATCTGCAAGATACGCAATGTTTGCATATCCCGCACTCTCTACGTTTGATTCTGTCGTGCTTCCCTTATACACATGAAACAAAGGATCACCATCAAACATCTGATTCGCAGTGTTCTTTTTAGGTCCTGCGATGTCAACTGACTTTGCAAGAATATATACATCGCTTACTGCATTACAGCCAGTGAACATTGCTTCAGCAATCGTTGCACCTTCTTCAATTATAACCGTTTTAATACCATCACAGCTTGAAAACAGCTTGTTTGCACGTGATGCATTTCCTTCACCGTTTTTTATGTATGAAAGCCCTTTAGGAATTCTTATTTCCGTGATCAAATCACATTCATAAAAAACAGTTCCGCCGAAAGTAACGCCTTCAGGGATATCTACAGAGGAAATCTTAGTGCGTGCAAATGCCTGCTGTCCAACAGATTTGAGTGATGACGGCAATACAAGGCTGCCCGACAAATTTGACTTGTAAAATGCCATCCTACCTATAGTTTTAACACCTTCAGGTAAGCAAAAATTTTCCATAGTAATCGGCGCCTTATTAAATGCATAGTCACCGATTGACTCGAGAGTTGAAGGAAGCTTTAAATTCTTAAGCTTCGGGCATGTCGCAGCATATGAATCATAATCGTCGCTTCTTCCGAAAGCTGTGTCACATATACCGGTTATCTCAGAGTTTTCCATATCAATGGTTTCAACTGTTGACGCAAACTTTTGGAATCCGTTCTTTATATTAATTTCTCCGCTTCCGCTGAAGGTAAGCGTCTTTGTTGTTTCATTCCATGACCATGACGACTTAATTCCTGCCGGTCCTGATGTTTCAGTTTCTGCTGCTAAAACTAAAGGCTCACGGTTTTTAACCTCAGGAAAAGACTCGCTTTCGGTAATATACTCTAAATCTGCATCTGTATACTTCAAACCTTCTTTAAATGAAGCCTCTGTTGTGCTGTCTTTATATACATGCCATTTTTTTCCGCTTCCCGGATTCGGATACGATCCACTATTTCCGGTAAATCCATTTTCAATCACTTTGCTGAACATCCATACATCAGTCATTGCCTTTAAACGGTCGGAGAAGCAATGTCCAAGTTTTTCAAGTGATGAAGGAAGCACTATTTCCTTGACATTAACACAGTAAGTAAACATATTACTGGATATCTCTGTAATGCCTTCTTCAACAACTATTCTCTTTATGCTTGATGAGTAATTATGCCATCCTTTGTAACTGCTGACTGTTCCTGTACCGGATATAACGAGAGTATCATCAGAATTGATAAACCATGTTGCATTATCTCCGCAGCTTCCGGAAACCACAGTTCCATCTGCACCAAAAGTGCTGAACGATGAAAATGCAGCCATAGAAACCGCTACCGCAGCAGCTATTAAACCGCTTATTATTCTTTTAAATTTCATAAAAACTCCTCCATAGCTTATTGCAAATTTTTACTATATAAAGTAAATACTTGTTAATATACTAACAGATTCATGCCGTAATGTCAATACTAATAAAAAAAATAATAAGCTAAATACGCATTAAAGCTTATGCAATGCTATTATTATGAGAGTGAAAAAAATCCGCCCTGAATACTCAAGACGGACTGCTTCATTATTATGTTTAATTGATTAGTAAAGTGAAATTTCACAGATAATAGTTTTTCACTGAAAGAAAATGAGATTTTATGAATTGAGCAACTATTTTCTTTGCTTGCTAATACAAATCAATGCAAATACTTGTATTACAAGAAGCACGATTACGGCAAAAATATACAACATTGGACGCAGCTGTACACCCTTGTAAGCCTTATACACATTCATTCGCAAATCTCCAAAAATATCTTCTCCTCCGACGTTTAAAGAGCCGTCATAACCTTTTGTGCGCAAATAACGATAGGTTGCAAATTCAATCGAATCTCGTGTAGAGTCGCCTGAAGGAGTGATTTGAACAATATATTGCTGACGGCTTCCCGAAGATTTTATTGCAGGAAATTTAACAGTTAAAAAACTTTTACTAATATTATCTTTAGAAATTTGACGTCTAGCCAAAATATTGTTTTCATTATCAGAAATCACGACATCATAAATGGCATCGCCGCTTAGCGGATTACAGCACAAAACAATAGTGTCAAACGATTTAGATGTAAAAAAACGCTGATTAATCTTGTTGTTTTTCCCCGCAACATCTGAAACATAGGTACAACCAGACGCATTATTACATTTTACAGATAAATTCTTATAATCCCTTTTTTCAAGTGAGAATGTACTAAAATTTATTACCGATAAAACAACTGTCAGACACATACAAACAGACAGCGTAATCTTACATATTTTTCTCAAATTGAATTTTGCATATGCAATAGCCGAGCCGCCATCAGCTCCCATCAGAACAAACAAAAATAAAAATGGTATACAATAAGACTCTTTTGCTTCCCAGATCAAATAAAACATGATTGCACCGAAAATAATCATCACCGGCAAAAATGTTGCATTCGCTTTTCTTTGTTTAAAAAGCATATAGAGCAATCCTATCAATCCTAAAGCATAAATTGCCATACGGTATGCTGTACAATAAGTCAAAAATGCAATGTTTTTATCTCCGGCAATGTAACTGTGCAGCTTCGTATATTTGTTAGCCTGTTGCAATCTAATAGCAAAGTTGCTGTCTGCCACACCCCATGTCTTTTGAAATTTAGCAAAAAGATGCTCGGTAAATGTAAACGGAGTGTATGATTTCATAGTACGCTTGATTTCATCTATATGAGCTTGAATGCGTTCTTCTTTAGTATCATATTTAAGAGTAATGTCTTCTGCTTTATTATTAAGCGTACCGTCACCATACAAACCCATAAGCACCCAATGAGTAAGCGGAAAAGAATTTGAATCATCTGGACATATTTTTTTGATTACCGCAGACACTGAAACGTATGTGACAGCTATAAAAAC
>USCU01000123.1 GCA_900553335.1 uncultured Ruminococcus sp.
CGCAAGCTTTTGAAAAAGCTTGACCAAAACTTTTGTTTTGAGCTTTTAGACAATATGAAGCCGCATTTTACTGCGGCTTTTTTATATAACGAATTTTACTCAATTATCAATAATACTTCTCCTCTTGGGAATAGTACTAAAAACATCACTGAAAGCTTAAGATGCTGTTAAAAATTTAGAAAAGAGGAACTAATTTATGATCGAACAGGATACTATCAGATTATTAAGAGAATGCGATGCAGGAATCAAGATGGGAATCTCATCGCTTGACGATTCTGTAAAGTATGTAAAAAATCCCGAGTTAAAAAGCATTCTAGATAAAAGCACGCAAGAGCATACGAAAATTAAACACGATATGCAAAACCTGTTGAATCGCTACCATGACGAAGGTAAAGAGCCTCCTGCTATGGCAAAGGGCATGGAGTGGTTTAAAACAAATGTTAAAATGGCGGTAAACACTTCGGATAATGCAGTAGCCGAATTTATTACAGACGGTTGTAATATGGGAATAAAGTCGTTATCACGATATCTTAATCAGTACCAAGCTGCTGATGAAAAATCCAAGAATATATCCAAAAAGCTGATAGACATAGAAGAAAAGCTTGCTGTGGATATTCGTCCTTTTTTATAATGACTATACTAATATATCTCACACAAGAAAATTAAGCACAGTTCTCATAATATGAAATACCGAAAAAAGCGCCGTGAATAATAATGCAGGCGCATTTTTTCTGAATAAACAATAAAGTATAAGTGAAACACATGGAGTAACACAAAGAGACACTAAAATGATGCTGTCTGCGCTGCCGCAAAAATAAAAAATCCAAGAGGAATAGTAAAACATACAAAAAGCTGCCGATATTGCAGGAAAAGAGCTTTTTATCGGACGGTTTTGTGTTTCTTTGTTTCTTATCAGACAAAGAGATACTATCATCAGTACCTGAACTATAGTCATTATGTTATCAAGTACAGGAGTTAATGTTTCGTTCTTTAAAATATCGTTCGGCAAGTTGCTCAGCGCCCATATAATATTGGGAAGCATTATAGCCGCAATAAGCCATATTGCCCAAACATCAATTCCAAATTTATATTTTTTAAGCATTTGGTTTCTCCTCATCAATCTTCAAACACATTTCAAAGATTTCTTCTATTCTCTTATATTCCCCGATAAGCTCTAAATATCCGAACAGAGCTTCAAGACCTGTTGCCAGCTTATATTCGATAACATTGGTGTGCTTCGGAACGGTAAGGCTTTTTGCATTTCTACCTCGCCGCAAAATATCCGCTTCATCCTCAGATAAATCTTCTTCCAGCACCTTTACACACCTTGCCTGATAATGAGCATTTACCAGGTGCACTCCCTTTTTATGTAGCTTTCCCGCTGACATATTTGCATTTTTTACTAGACTTAATCTCACCATTCGCTCATAGACTGCATCGCCTAAATACGCAAGCGTCAATGGGCTGTATTGCTTTGCTTCTCTTTTGTCCATCTTATTTCAATCTCCTGAATCGTACTATTCCTCGTCTTCCATTGAACGAGATACAATTAATTATCCATTTTCGATTGTCAATTGTCAATTATTTTTGGGTGTTGACAAAAATTTTTAATATGCTATAATGTAAGTGAAAAGGGAGTCTGCGATAAGCGGTTTCTCCTTGAATTGTAGTTAAAAAATAACCGTCAACTCGTGGAAAAGTTTAGGCGGTTATTTTTTATTTATAAAAAATAAAAAATTATGTTACTATTTATGAAAAATTGTGTAACACAAAGTGATAATAGCAATCACCATATAAGTAAATTGCACAAGCAACGAAAAATAATCGTTCATATTATCACCTCCTCATGAGAGGAGAAACCGCCTACCGTTAAGCAGACAGCCCTTGTGATTATAATAGCACAAGGGTGCTTTTTTGTCAAATTATGTCGAATAAATTATCCATTGTCAATTGTCAATAATTATTAACTCCGAATTCTACATTACTCATTTCAAATTATTCTAAAATTCCGGCTTCCTAATTAAATTTATCTCATATACTCAAACTCAAAGTCGAAAATCGCTACGGTATCGCCCTCGTTGATTCCCATTTCTTCAAGCTTATCTATAATTCCGCTTGTCTGTAAAACTCTCTGGAAATACTGCAAAGAGGAATAGTCTTCCATGTTGACAACCCGCAAAATGTCGTAAAGCCAATCCGCTTCGACAAAGTAAATTCTGTCCTCGACCGTAATGTTAAAGTCTTTCTTTGTCAAAAGCTTCTCGTCAAGCTCCTCACGGGTAAGAGGCTGTGCCTCATAGCGTTTTACCGGCGGCAGCGAAGACAGCATCTCGGCAATTTTTTCCACAAGCTCATCTGTTCCCTTGGTAGTCGCCGCCGAAATTTCAATGAACTCTATGCCCTTATTCTCAATGTATTCTTTAAAATCAACTATCTGCTCCTCTGTCGCCATATCAGATTTGTTTGCAGCCACTATCATTGGCGCTGAGCTTAGTTCTTCATTAAAGCTTTTAAGCTCCTCTGAAATTATATCAAAATCCTCCTTGGGATCTCTTCCCTCAGAGCCAGAAACGTCAACTACATGAACAATAAGACGGCATCTTTCAACATGTCGCAAAAATTCATGCCCGAGTCCAATTCCCTCGCTTGCACCCTCGATAAGTCCCGGAATATCCGCCATTACAAACGATTCACCCTTTGCCTTCACGACTCCAAGAACAGGTGTAAGAGTTGTAAAATGATAATTTGCAATCTTTGGCTTTGCCGCAGAAACAACAGATATAAGCGTGCTTTTTCCCACATTCGGAAATCCTACGAGTCCAACATCTGCAATAAGCTTCAGCTCAAGCCTTAAGTTATAGCTATCACCTTTAAATCCCGGTTTTGCAAATTTAGGTACTTGCCTTGTTGAGGTCGCAAAATGAGCGTTTCCCTTTCCGCCCTTTCCTCCGACAGCTATTACCTGAGGTGTATCATCAGAAATATCAGCCAAAATTCTTCCCGTATCATCATCATATACAACTGTTCCCACAGGAACCTTTACAATAAGATCGGGAGCATTTTTACCCGAGCATCTTTTCTTGCTTCCGTTTTCGCCCTTTTCGGCGGTAAACTTTCTCTTGTATTTAAAGTCTATAAGATTAGACATATTGCTGTCTGCTACAAAAACAATATCTCCGCCCTTGCCGCCGTCGCCGCCGTCAGGACCTCCGGCAGCTACATATTTTTCCCTGTGAAAAGAAACTGCTCCGTCACCGCCGTCTCCTGCCTTAACAAATATTTTTGCTATATCTACGAACATAAAAATCCTCCGTTCCTTACTGGTAGGGTATGTAATGATCCAATTAAAAAACACTCTATGAACATTTTACCATAGAGTGTTTTTTGTGTCAAACACAGATGTTTAAACATTAATCAAAATAAAACAGCTCCTCGAACTTTTTGTCAAGAGCAATGCACAAAACAAGCGCCAGCTTAGCGGTCGGTGTGAACTGTCCCGTTTCTATAGAGCTTATGGTGTTCCTAGATACGCCGACCATTAGTGCGAGCTGAGCCTGTGACATTCCTTTTTCTGCTCGTGTACTTTTTAAATTGTTTTTTAATATCAATTCATTATTCATAGTATCACCCTATAAGATCAAGGATAACCATTATCGCTGCATAAATAGCTAAAACAATCCAAAGAATCGCAAGAAATATTTCATGCTTCTTTTTCATCTTTATAGCTTTATATATCCACAATCCCGCACCGGCTGAAAGAATAATAAGAAAGTATCCATAATTTGTTCCGCACTCTAAGATTACACGTTCTATCAACATCAGCGCAAAAGTAACGAAAAGAGCAATCAGCCCTCCAATGCGTTGAGCCTTGCTTATTACTTCAAGCTCATAAATATCTTTATTCTTATTTTCCTCTCTGCTCTTTTTCAAAATTTCTTCCTTATTCATAAAGCCGACGACCTTTCTGACAAGTTTACTTGTCAAAATCATTATATCATTGCCAAGTTTACTTGTCAAGAGGTTTTTGCATAATTCATAATGCTTAATGCGTAATTGATGTAATTGACAATTGACAATGGAAAATGGACAATTAAATATGAAATTAAATCCAAAATGATAGAACGCATTCTTGCACATTACCTCAAAGTTTGTTCCAGTTTATTAATTACGAATTACGCATTATGAATTACGAATTATTCCGAAACCCACTCGCTTCTTAAAATCCCATAATAGCAAGCATCGCAAAAGCCTGAGTTATTTTTGTCCGCCTGTCTGAGCGTTCCCTCA
>USCU01000124.1 GCA_900553335.1 uncultured Ruminococcus sp.
ATCACAAGGAGTACTACATGAAAATAAAATCTATTGTTTTAGCAGTTTTATGTACAATTACTATATGCGGATGTAATTCAAATACCGATTCTGATAATTCTTCAAAATCTGCTGAAATAACTACGGAGCAAACTGAAACGACAGAAGTTAAAAATATCAGCTTAAATGAACAGTCAACTTTTGATTTTAAGCTTGACGTACCAAAAACTGATCTTAGGGTAGATGAAAAAGTAACGTATACGGCACATCTTATAAACCTCACCAACGAAAATTACACTTTAAATCATGGAATGTCATTGATTTCTACATATATTTATCCCGAAGGAGATAAGCCTGAAATAGTTCAACCTTCAATTTTAATCACATCTGATATTAAACCCAACGACGAAATCAAAGATATATACAACGCTCAGCTTCAGGAAGCGGGAAATTATATCTTAGAATCATCCTGTTGGTTTGAACTGGACGGAAAAGATTACTATTTCAAGCTTGATCCTATAAAGCTTACAGTAAGCGATTAGTATACTGTGACTAACTGACCTTTTAAAGTGATTCATGACAAATAAGACAGACAAGTAAGTCTGACTGTTCGGTTATTTTGGTTTGGATATGAGTATTAATAATTTAGGCAACAAAAATCAATTCAAAAGCTTTCAACAGTTCAATCCATAGTAAAGGGTAATATCATGAGAATAAAAGTTACCGTTTGAGGTGGTTTGCCAATGCTGGAAAAATACCTTACTAAAATAATTTGTATATACAGGATTGAAAAAATAAGTTAGATTTAGAATTAAGTGGCGTGAAGAGCAGATTTTAAAGTCTGCTCTTTTGTTTATTGTGAATTCTTGACTTTTTTATACACTTGTGCGATAATAAAAATAACTTGTGACCGATGTCCCATACTTCTAAAGCGGCGGACATTATAGACTTTCAGTTGGAGTGAATCTCCAGCTGAAACCCTAAGGGCTAAAGTTCTCGGTCAATCGTTGAATGACGGGGCTGCCCTTATTGAACAGTTATTCTTATGAAAGGATTGATAAAGCTTGGCTTTATACAGAAAAGCGGAAACTCCTTTTAGATTATTGATGGATACACGAGTCTGATAACAGGCGGTTATAAATTCTATCAAAAAACGAAAGGACAATTTAAAATGAAAAAGGAACTGGAAAAACAATATAACCCCTCTGCGTTTGAGGACAAAATATATAAATACTGGATTGATAACGACTGCTTTAAGGCGCATATTGATCCTGAGAAAAAACCATATACTATAGTAATTCCCCCTCCGAATATCACAGGACAGCTTCATATGGGCCATGCTCTTGATGAAACGCTTCAGGACGTTTTGATCCGTTGGAAGAGAATGAGCGGATATTCGGCTCTTTGGCTCCCGGGAACAGATCATGCCGCAATTGCCACCGAGGCGAAAATCGTTGAGGCTATGCGTAAGGAAGGCCTTACCAAAGAGGGCATAGGCAGAGAAGCGTTTATGAAACGTGCATGGGAATGGAAAGAAAAATTCGGCGGAAGAATTGTTGAACAGCTCAAAAAGCTTGGATCTTCATGCGACTGGTCAAGAGAGCGTTTTACTATGGATGAGGGCTGTAATAAGGCTGTAAAGGAGGTTTTTGTAAGCCTTTATGAAAAGGGCCTTATTTACAGGGGAGAGAGAATAATAAACTGGTGTCCGCACTGCAAAACATCAATTTCTGATGCTGAGGTTGAATACGAGGATCAGGCAGGACACTTTTGGCATATACGTTATCCTCTTACCGATGGAAGCGGATATGTTGAAATAGCTACAACCAGACCTGAAACATTGCTCGGAGATACTGCTGTTGCGGTAAATCCAAACGATGAAAGATACAAGGATATTGTAGGAAAAACTCTTACGCTTCCGCTTGTAGGACGTGAGATCCCTGTTGTTGCCGATGAATATGTTGAAGTTGATTTCGGAACAGGCGTTGTAAAGATCACTCCTGCCCACGATCCGAACGACTTTGAGGTTGGAAAGCGACATGATCTGCCTGTTATCAATGTAATGACGGACGATGCAAGAATAGTTGACGATTATCCTGATTACGCAGGACTTGACAGGTATGAAGCGAGAAAGAGAATAGTCGAGGATCTTGAAAAGGGCGGTTTCTTAGTTGAAGTTGAGGACTACAGTCATAATGTAGGAACTTGCTATCGCTGCGGAACAACTGTTGAGCCGAAGGTGTCAACTCAGTGGTTCGTTAAAATGAAACCTCTTGCGGGACCTGCTATTGATGCAGTTAAGGATGGACGAACTAAATTTGTACCTGAAAGATTTGAGAAGATTTATTTCCATTGGCTTGAAAATATCCGTGACTGGTGTATTTCACGGCAAATTTGGTGGGGACATCAGATTCCTGCTTTTTACTGTGATGAATGCAGCGAGATGGTTGTAACAAAAGAGAACGAAGCATATTGTCCTAAGTGCGGTAAGAGAATGCGTCAGGACGATGATACTCTTGATACATGGTTCTCATCAGCGCTTTGGCCTTTCTCAACCCTCGGCTGGCCTGATCAAACGGAGGATCTGAAATATTTCTATCCTACAAACACTCTTGTAACGGGATATGATATTATTCCTTTCTGGGTAATGAGAATGATGTTCTCTGCGCTTGAGCAGATGGGTGAAGTTCCGTTCGATACTGTGCTTATCCACGGTTTGGTAAGAGATTCCCAGGGAAGGAAGATGTCCAAGTCATTAGGAAACGGAATTGATCCGCTTGAAGTAATTGCCG
This sequence comes from uncultured Ruminococcus sp., assembly GCA_900553335.1. GTDB lineage: Bacteria > Bacillota > Clostridia > Oscillospirales > Ruminococcaceae > UMGS1601. The sequence continues at coordinate 2,772 of USCU01000124.1, forward strand.
AGTACGGAGCTGATGCACTTAGATTTATGCTTGCTACGGGAAATTCGCCTGGAAACGATATGAGATATATCGACGACAAGGTAAAGGCTTCAAGAAACTTTGCCAACAAGCTTTGGAACGCAGCGAGATTTATTATGATGAATCTCCCTGAGGATTATACGGTTGATTCGCTTCCTGAAAACTTGACGACCGAGGACAAATGGATAGTATCTAAAGTGAATACGCTTGCAAAGGATATAAATACTAACCTTGAGGGATTTGAAATAGGCGTTGCCGTTTCTAAGCTTTATGACTTTATTTGGGACATATACTGCGACTGGTATATCGAGCTTACAAAGCCGAGAATTTCAGCGGGCGGCGAGTCAATGGAAACGGCTCAGGCTGTTTTGGTTTGGGTAATGAAGCAGATGCTGAAGCTTTTGCATCCGTTTATGCCGTTTATAACCGAGGAGATTTGGCAGACTCTTGTCGGCGGCGCACCTCTTATGCTTGAAAAGTTTCCTGTTTTTGATGAGTCGCTTTGCTTTGAGAGCGAAGAAAAGGATTTTGAGAAAATCATAACTGCAATCAAGGGAATCAGAAACAGACGAGCAGAGATGAATGTTCCGCCAAGCAAGAAGGCAAAGGTGTTTATTGAAACTCCGTTTTCAGAGGTGTTTAAGTCGGGCGCTATGTTCTTTGAGCGTTTGGCGTCTGCGAGTGAGGTTGAGGTTAATGATCAGATAGATTTATCCGACGCTTTGACAGTTGTTACCGACAGCGCAAGAATCTTCATTCCTCTTGATGAAATTGTAGATAAGGAGAAAGAGCTTGACCGACTTAAGAAAGAGAAAAAAGCGGTTCAAAAGGATATCGACTTTTTAAGCGGAAAGCTTTCTAATGAAGGATTTTTAGCAAAAGCTCCGGCTCAGCTTATTGAAAAAGAAAAAGCAAAGCTTGAGGTTGCAAAGCAAAAAATGGAAAAGATACTGGAGAGTATTGAAAAGCTTTAATATTAATAAATATATAAAGGCGAAGGCGTTAATACGCTTTCGCCTTTTTGCTGTGTTTATGAACATTTTGTAAATTTTAAGGCGTATTTGGTTATATTGTATAAAGCAGGAGCTTAAATACTGGCTATTTGGTTGCAAATTTTTTTATCTTTAGCCTTGCATTTCCCTAAAGAATAGTGTATAATGGTCATACAGTGGTTATTTGTGCTAAAAAGTGGTGGTAATTCCCAAAAAATACCATCGCACAGGGAGGTGAACCGATTGCCGGCAACAAATCTTATGGGAACGTTTTATCAGTCGATGGACGTTAAAGGAAGAATGAGCTTTCCGACAAAGCTAAGAGAAATTATCGGCGATAGGTTTATCGTAACGAGAGGTATAGACGGATGTCTGTTCGTTTATTCGCTTGAGGACTTTGCCGATTTAAGTGAGAGAATCAATGCTTTACCGATTTCAAAAGCAAGAAAGCTTCAGCG
>USCU01000125.1 GCA_900553335.1 uncultured Ruminococcus sp.
TCTACACAGAGTAGATCGTCGGCAGCGTCAGATGTGTATAAGAGACAGGTGTTGTTATCCAACTCAGGCGGAGCTCCTTATATAAGAGGAGCTACTATAGGAAATCTCGTTGACTTAGGAGTAACGGACGCCAACAACATGGGAGCTGCGATGGCGCCTGCTGCCTGTGACACAATCAAGTCGTTTCTAAACGATACAAACAAAAAACCAACCGATTTTGATCTTATTGTAACAGGAGATCTTGGCCTTGTTGGCAGTAATATTTTATACGATCTTCTTGAACGTGAAGGCTATAATATAAGGCCTAACCACAAAGACTGCGGTCTTATGATTTTTGATGCTGAGAGTCAGGACGTTCATGCAGGCGGTTCCGGCTGTGGCTGTGCCGCAAGTATGCTCACAGGATACTTTCTTCCGAAGCTTCAATCCGGAAGACTTAATAATATACTGTTTGTCGCAACCGGAGCGCTTATGTCCCCTACCATCAACCAGCAGGGCGAAAGTATTCCCTCTGTCGCACACGCAGTATGGATTTCACATGAGAGGTACTGAAAATGGAATATATTTATGCTTTTTTAGTTGGAGGATTACTTTGTGCGATAGGTCAGATACTGATTGATTACACAAAGCTTACACCAGCAAGAATTTTAGTGGCATACGTTGTTGCAGGTGTGTTTTTAGGAGCTATCGGAGTATATAAGCCGATTGTTGATTTTGCAGGAGGAGGAGCTACCGTTCCGCTTACCGGATTTGGATATCTGCTTGCGGACGGAGTAAAGAAAGCCATTGACAGCGATGGCTTTATCGGCATTTTTACAGGAGCGTTGTCAAGCGGAGCTGCCGGAATAACTGCAGCAATGATTTTTGCTCTTATCGCCGCTTTGATATTTAAAAGTAAAAACAAGGACTGATTTGTTATTAAAAATAATTTCTACATCAGTTGTACAATAATTAATAGCATCGGTATCGTTTTTTTGTGAAAACTGTAAATCGCTTTTGAAAAATGCAGTAAACTACTTGCAAGATTAAACGGTTATTGGTATAATATCAATAGCTTTTAGATCAAAAATAATTTTATAAACAAGACATTTTTGAGGTGATAAATATGACAATAAAACAGCTCTATACTCTATGGTGTGAAAAGGCAACAGACGACCCTGATCTAATAAAAGAGCTTAAAGAGATTGAGGGAAATGACGATGAAATAAATGAACGTCTTGCAGTTTCCTTGAAATTCGGTACGGCAGGACTGAGAGGAATCATCGGTGCAGGTACAAACAGAATGAATGTTTATACCGTAAGACAGGCAACACAAGGACTTGCAGATTACTGTAACGAGGACTTTTCTTCCCCTAAAGTTGCGATCGCTTACGACTCCCGTATCAAAAGCGATGTTTTTGCAAAAGAAGCGGCAGCCTGTCTTGCAGCAAACGGAATCAAAGTGTATATTTACCCTGAGCTTATGCCAACGCCTATGCTTTCATATGCTGTAAGAGCGCTCGGATGTGATTCGGGTATTGTCGTTACAGCATCGCACAACCCCGCTAAGTATAATGGCTATAAAGTTTACGGCTCTGACGGATGTCAGATGACTATAGACGCCGCTAACAGAGTTTTGAAAAACATTGAAAGCGTTGACATTTTTGACGGCGCTAAGACAATGGATTTTGAGGAAGGCGTTAAAAGCGGTATAATTGAGTACATCTCAGATGATGTATATAACGAATATTTAGAAGCTGTTAAGGCTTGCGGAATTCATACAGACTGCGTTGCTGACAGCGGAATGAAGGTTGTTTATACTCCTCTTAACGGAACAGGAAACAGACCTATAAGAGATATTCTTAAAATGATAGGAGTAAAAGACGTTGTTGTTGTTCCTGAGCAGGAGCACCCTGACGGAAACTTCCCTACCTGTCCTTTCCCGAACCCTGAGATCAAAGAGGCACTAGCTTTGGGAATTGAGCTTTCCAAAAAAGAAAAACCTGACCTTTTGCTTGCAAGCGATCCAGATGCAGACAGAATGGGAATTGCCGTTCCTGACAAAAACGGAGAATTTGTTCTTTTCTCCGGCAACGAAGTGGGGGCGCTTTTGCTTGAATATATATGCAAAGAGAGAACGCTCTTAGGCACTATGCCGAAAAACCCAATCACTATAAAAACAATAGTATCTACTGATATTATTCAAAAAATTGCAGATGAATACGGCGTTGAGATGATAGAAGTATTAACAGGCTTTAAATTTATCGGAGAGCAAATAGGTTTCTTAGAGGAAAAGGGTGAAGAGGACAGGTTCATCTTCGGATTTGAAGAAAGCTACGGATACTTAGGCGGCTCTTATGTAAGAGATAAAGACGCAGTTATAGCTTCTATGCTCGTTTGTGAAATGACTGCTTTTTACAAAACAAAAGGCATCTCTCTTATTGAGGCAAGAGAGAATATGTACAACAAATACGGCAATTTCGTTCACACTCAAAAGAGTTTTGTATGCGAGGGATTGAGCGGAATGGAAAAGATGGCGTCTATTATGAACGACCTCAGAAACGATCCGCCAAGTGTTATATCAGGCATTAAGGTTGTCAAATTTGCCGACTACGAAAAGAGCGAAGCCGTTGATTATATAAGCGGAGAAAAAAGTGAGATCCATCTTCCGAAGAGTAATGTTTTATCGTTTGTTTTGGAAAACGGCGCAAAGGTGATCCTTCGCCCGTCAGGAACTGAACCGAAGATAAAAGCATACTACACGACGATTGCTGACAGACGTGAGGATGCACAGGCTCTTGAAGAAAAGATCTCTAAGGATTTTGCCGCTATTATAGGATTTTAAATATCAAAGAATAAAAAAACAAAAACCGCGAAATGTGAACGTCATATAAAAAATTAGCATATGCAAAAAACGGTGTAACCCCATAATGGGTTGCACCGTTTTTCATATGCTGTTTTCATAATTGTTCAGTATTTTAGAAAACTGCTCATCAAAAGTACCCCTTTTGCACGTTCTTATACAACAGGCACAAAAGCTCTGACTCCAAGCTGCGGCATATCAAAACCTCTGTTCAGTTTTATAAATTCCTGCTGCATGCAGTACAAGCTGTACATTTGCATTTTCTTAACATATATCTGCACTTATATATTACAGATTATCCCAGTCAATCTTCTTATCCTTGAAATAAAATGCCCTATCGTGATCGTTTACTTCACGCAATACCTTACACGGATTTCCAACAGCAACAACATTCGATGGCAAGTCCTTTGTCACCACGCTGCCGGCACCAACTACAACATTATCTCCAATGGTTATACCCGGCAGAATAATTGCTCCTGCGCCGATCCAACAATTTTTTCCTATATGGACAGGCGCATTATACTGATACGCCTTTTCACGGAGTTCAGGCAGGATAGGGTGTCCTGCGGTAGCGATCGTAACATTCGGACCTAACATAGTGTAATCGCCTATATAAATATGAGTGTCATCTACACAGGTCAGATTAAAGTTTGCATAAATATTTTTCCCAAAATGAACATGAGCGCCACCGAAATTGGAGTGAAAAGGCGGCTCAATGTAGCAGTTCTCACCAATTTCAGCAAACATTTCTTTCAGCATTGTCTGACGTTTTTCAAATTCGGTGGGACGCGTCATATTAAATTCATAAAGTCTGTCAAGGCACTTCGTTTGCCATTTCATGATCTCATCATCACCGGGAAGATACAATTCACCTGTGTGCATTCTTTCTTTCATAACGCTCATTGAACATTCTCCTCTGCAATAAACTCTTTGACAAAATCGTATTTTAAATAATGCCTTTTTTCGTTACAGCGTCCACAAAGCTAATATCTAAGTGATTTCAAATCGCTTTCTTATCCTCCCTCAGCACAATCCTCTCAGATTTTAGAATACATAAGACTAGTCATTTTGCTTTTCAACAACCTGGTTTTCAATATTAAACTGTTTATAAAGCGCAGAAAAAATATCGTTATATTTTTCGGTTGTTTCCTCATCTTCAAAAACTGTAGTAGGCTTCATATCTACAATAATCCTTGAACGCTTCAGATAAACTATATCAAACGATGTGTCTTTAATTAAAATCGTTTCTGACTTTAGGTTCTTAGAACCCTTTTCCCTTTGCTCAGACAACAAAAAATCTCCGTTGTCTGTTTTTAAAACATATTTAACATTTCCTGAAAGTCCGTCCTTCATATATAAATTTGCAGACTTATCTCTTAATACGCTTTCAATC
>USCU01000126.1 GCA_900553335.1 uncultured Ruminococcus sp.
ATCTACACAGAGTAGATCGTCGGCAGCGTCAGATGTGTATAAGAGACAGCTTCGGTTATGCAAAAAGCCGGCTACGAGGTTTCAAGAGAGTTTTATGTAAACGATGCAGGAAATCAGATCGAAAAATTTAAAACTAGCCTTGAATGCAGATACTTAGCTCTTTATAAGGACGGAATAGAAATGCCGGAGGACGCATATCAAGGAGAGGATATTGTAAATCATGCAAAGGCGTTCGCTGAATTAAACGGTGATAAGTTTGTTGATGCTGATTCTGAGGTAAGACGACAGGCTCTTTGTGACTTTGCGCTTCCGAAAAATATTGAGGGGCTTGAGCGGGATCTCGGAAAATATAGAATTACCTATGATAACTGGTTTAAAGAAAGCGAGCTTCATCAAAGCGGCGCTGTTGAAGATATTTTGGACAAGCTCAAAAAAAGCGGCTACACCTATGAACAGGATGGTGCGCTTTGGTTTAAATCGTCTGAGCTGGGCGATGAAAAGGACAGGGTTTTAGTAAGAGAAAACGGTATTCCGACCTATTTTGTTCCTGATATCGCATATCACTATAATAAGCTTGTAACAAGAGGCTATGATAAGGCTATAGACATTTTAGGGGCGGATCATCACGGATATATTCCGAGAATAAAAGCGGCTATGACAGCGCTCGGGGTGGATTCAGGTAAGCTTGATATTGTAATAATGCAGATGGTAAACCTTGTACGGGACGGCGAGAGATATAAGCTTTCAAAGCGTTCGGGAAAAGCAATAACATTATCAACTCTTCTTGATGAAATTCCTATTGACGCCGCAAGATTTTTCTTTAATCTCCGTGAACCTGATTCTCATTTTGATTTCGATATTGACCTTGCGATAAGCGAGTCGAGCCAAAATCCTGTTTATTATGTTCAGTATGCTCACGCAAGAATTTGTTCGATACTTAAAAATCTCGAAAATGACAAGATTGCAATCGGCGAGTTTGATGAAAACTCTGCAAAGCTGCTGACCTCGTCTGAAGAAAAGGAGCTTATAAAGCACTTGGCAGGTCTTCCCGACTGTGTTTTGGAATCGGCAAGGGATTACGATCCGTCTAAAATCACCAGGTATGTAGTTGAGGCAGCAACGCTTTATCATAAATTCTATTCGTCATGCAGAGTAAAGTGTGATGATGAGAGCCTTATGAAGGGAAGAATTTCGCTTTGCCTTGCAGTAAAACAGGTAATTAAAAACATTTTGGATATGCTTAAAATAACTTGTCCGGAGCATATGTAATAAAGGAAAGCTTATGAACAAAATTTATGAGAAGTATTTTCGTGATAAGACAAATTGCGATATTTTGTATGTAATAGGTTTTGTGGGAATACTGTTGCTTTTTATCTATAAAGCTCCGCTTGAAATTCAAGGGCAGGACGAAGCATTTTATCTTACAATTCCCAAAAGACTTTTGGACGGAGATGTTTTTGTTTTCGATGAATGGCACGGATCTCAGTTTTCCGCTCTTTTAGTGTATCCTATTATGGCGCTTCGTAGTTTGTTCTTTACAAACGATGGAATAGTCTTGCATTTCAGATATATTTATATCTTTTTTCAGGCTCTTTCGGCAGCAGTGGTTTATATACGCTTAAGAGATTATAAGCTCTTTGGGGTATTGGCATCGCTTATGTTTTTTATGTTTACACCGTATGATATTTTAGCTTTGAGCTATAATACAATGGGGCTTATGCTGGTAACGCTTACGGGCGTTATCTTAGCGACAGCTAAAAGTAAAAAAGCATATTTTGTAAGCGGACTTCTTTTTGCCGGAGCGGTTTTGTGCAGCCCTTATCTATTAGCAGCATATGCAGTTTTTACAGTAGGCGTAATAGTTTTTTCTATAGTAAAGAAGTCGAAAAATTGTTTTATTTCGTGGATTATTTTTACCCTTGGCTCGGCAATGCTTGCAGTCATTCTTTTTGCATTTATTCTTTCCAGGGTATCTTTAAGGGAGTTTATAGATGCGCTGCCGAATATTTTTGATGATCCCGAGCATGTTTCAAAGCCGGTTTTGGACGGAATTTTTGGATATTTTAAGAGCATTTACAACGCATTTAACTGGGGACTTATATACTTTTCTTCGTATGCTGTAATTTTGATTGCTTTGGCTTTTGATGGAAGGCGTTACAGTAAAAGAGTATTTTATATCGCTTTGTCATGTGCAATTTCGATTTGTATGCTGTTTGAGCTTGCACCGCTTTTAACGACGAAAACTTATAACTTTATAATGTTTCCTTTGGTGTTGGTTGGACTTGTTGCTTATCTTGTGACCAAAAATAAAAATAAGCGAGTGTTTCTGTTTATGTTTATCGGCTCGCTTTTATATACAATGTGCATTTATTTTTCATCAAACCAAGGCTTTTATATCATATCGGCGATGTCTGCTGCTGCAGGTGTCGGAAGCATAATTTTGATTCATGACGCTTTGCTTGAGGAAAAATATGAAAAGAGCAAAAGCCACTTTTCATCAGGATATATTATTGTTTTTGCAATTGTAATTTTACAGTTTTCACTTATGATGCATTCTAAAATCAATCATAAATTCTGGTCATTTTCTGAAAACTCTCAGCTTACAGTAGTTATAGATGAAGGACCATATAAGGGATTAAAAGTAACACCGTCTACAAAGAGTAATTATATGAGCGAGCTTTCATCTCTCAGATGGCTTGACGGCAAGGAAGGCAGAGTTTTGTATGCTACAAAAACGGTTTGGTATTATCTGGTGGAGGACGATCTTAAAATAGGTGCATATTCGGCATGGCTTTCGGGAGAATCGGACATCACTCTTGAAAGACTCGATAAGTATTATTCTTTGAATCCCGGTAACATTCCAAATTACATTTTTGTGCCAAAGAAAAATGATTGGTGGACAACCGGCTTTGATGAGTTTATTTCAAAATACGGTTTTAAGCTTATATCGGCTGACGGCGCAGGTGTATATGCGAGGGCTTAAAAATGCTTTGTTTAGATGAATTTTTATCATTGAAATCCTCGTGGGAAAGGCTTAAAAATGCGGACAAGCCCATATACATTTACGGAATGGGCGACGGCTGTTTAAAGCTTATGAATCAGTTTGAGCGTTTCGGGATAAGTGTAAGCGGAATTTTTGCAAGTGATGAGTTTGTAAGAGGACACAGCTTTTTAGGCTTTCCTGTGCAAAAGCTCTCGGAGGTTGAGGAGCAAAACGATGATTTTGTAATTGTTTTGGCCTTTGCTGCGGGATATAAAGAATTAATTGACAAAATCGACAATATCTCTTTATCACATGAGCTTATTATGCCCGATACGGCGGTATACGGCGGAGAACCGTTTTTAAAAGAAACCTTGAAGCAAAGTTTTGATAAAGCTTGTTTAGTTTATGAAAGCCTTTATGATGAAATGTCAAGACTTGTTTTTAAAAATGTTTTAAAATACAAGATCACGGGTGATATAAGCTATTTGAAATCCTGTGAAACAATACCTGACGAGGCTTATATAAATATTCTGAAGCCGAGCGGAAAAGAGATCTATGTTGATCTCGGAGCGTATACGGGAGATACGGTTAAGGAATATTTGTCCTTTGCAAACGGTTATGAGAAAATATATGCCGTAGAGCCTAACGGACGCAATTTCAGAAAGCTGCGAGAGTATTTAAGTGCGTTTGACAACGCAGAAGCTATAAATGCTGCGGCATGGGAGAGCAACGGGGAGCTTTATTTTACAAAGGGCGGCGGACGTCAGGCCAAAATTGAGAAAAAAGGCGTTTTGACTAAAGCCATAAGTGTTGATTCTCTTTTGGCGTCGGGCAGAGCAGATTACATAAAATACGATGTCGAAGGAGAGGAGATAAGCGCTTTAAAAGGAAGCGAACAGACGATAAGAAAATATTCTCCGAAGCTTTGCGTTGCAGTCTATCATAAGCTTTTAGATATGTTTGATTTGCCGCTTGAGATTATAAGACTTAATCCCGATTATAAGTTTTATATGCGCCACTTTCCGTATTACCCTGCATGGGAAACTAATTTGTTTGCAGTAAGATAATTCGTAATTCGTAATGCTAATGCGTAATTAATTTTGGTACACAAAGTGTAACAAAATGCATTCCAGCACATTGCCGTCAGGAGCTAACTTGCACATAAAGTAGGTACCTTTGCGTTGAAAGACTGTATTTTAATAAACAACAAAATAATTGATAATTAAAATTAAATTCTTCCGCAGAGGA
>USCU01000127.1 GCA_900553335.1 uncultured Ruminococcus sp.
ATTTTGAGGAGGTTATTATGCTTAATATTGCAATTTGTGATGATGAGCTTATTGCAGCTCAACAAATAGAAAAAAATGTTGCTGCAGAATTTCAAAATAAAAACGTTAACGTAAATATAAGTCTTTTTACACAAGGACAAAAGCTTATTGACGAATTTACAAACAATCCGTTTGACATAATTTTCCTGGATATCTATATGCCGGATAAAAGCGGCTTTGATGTTGCAAAAAAGGTGCGTGAGATAAGCAGTGACACATATATAATATTTGTAACTGTCAAAGACGACCTTGTATTCGACAGCTTTGATTATTACCCGTTTCAGTTCATAAGAAAAGAAACGTTTTTTGAGTCTGATATTTCCAAGAACGACCATCTGGCTCAAAGCATAAGAAAAACTATTCAGCAGCTTATTGAACACATATCGGATAAAAATCAGATTGTTTTACACGACGTAAATAAAAAGCAGCATCTTATTTTTCCATCTGAAATTGAGTATATAGAAAGCGATAAGCATTATCTTAACTACTATGTATCAGGACACACAGAGCCGCTTCGTGAGCGGGCAAAAATCAGCGACAAATGTGCCGAACTGTCAAATGCAGGAATTATCCGTATACAGAAAAAGTATGCGGTAAATTTAAAGCACGTCAAATACATTGACAATGAATACGACCAAATAATAATGAAATCAGGAAAGAAGCTTCCCGTTTCAAAAACATTCAAAATTGAGATAAAAGAAAGCTTTAAAAGGTATTTAAGAGATAATTATTAGGAGGGAGAAAAATGCCGTATAAAGGATCTTTATTGGTTTTACTTGTTGATGTGTTAGTAACTATATCTTCATGCTCAATGTTTTTATGGGTGTCATATAAAATTCTGACTCCGAAAAAGCAAGGGCGGTTTTTTACACCTTCAGTAATAATAATCATTGCAGGGTATGAATTGGCGATTCAGTCATTAGAATTCTTCCAAGAGAACAATTCCTTTTTGATATTAAATATACTTCTTGGTTTTTTCTCTCAGCTTATATATTGCCTGTTATTCTTAAAAGGGCGCATAATACATAAGCTGTTGATCTCTGTAATAACCTCACTTGTTTTCGATATAATTTCAAATACTTTTGTAGTATTTTGGATGTTGTTGGGATTTTCTGTAGACAGTATGCAGAATTCAGTTGCAATATACTCAAGTACAGCCATAATCGTACATATTCTATTATTTTTAGTTTATGTTCTGATGGTCAAAGCATACAAAAAATTAACAGTAAATTTAAAAGAAACTGAAGCTATCAAGGTTACCGCCATATCTGTTCTTACATTCATATTCATTATAACATCTCTTCAGACAACAAACATTGTAAGGGACTCAAGAATAAGAACATTTACATTAATATCAACTCTATGTTTTATACTCTCATGTATAATTATGTTTCAAATAATATATACCATAAGCAAAAACAACTGCATTGAGCAAGAAAACACACTGTTAAAAATGGAGAAAGAATATCAGTATCAAAAATACGAGGACATTATTCGCCAATCCGAGCAAATGAAAAAGCTTAGACATGACTACAAAAACAATTTTTTGGTACTTCGCTCGCTTATAGACGGAGGCAAAAATAAAAAAGCGATTGAACTTATAAACAAAGAAATTGATCAGATAAACGCATCCCGATCTCATATTAGAACCAATAATGACGTAGTAAACGCAATAATAAACACAAAAATATCTTCGGCTAATGACAATGGAATAAAGGTATCCTGCGTGAGTATTTCTGACTTTGACGGAATTGATGATTTTGACCTATGCAATCTGATAGGAAATATGTTTGACAATGCGATCACAGCCGTAGAGAACTGCAGGGAAAAGATAATCGACATACAGATTTCAAAGAGAAACAACTGTTACATATTTAAAATGTCGAACACAGTTTCAGACCCTGTGCTTGACGAAAATCCACATCTTTTTACAACAAAGGACGATAAAACATTTCACGGCTACGGAATGAAGATCATCAAGGATATAACTGACAGCTACAGCGGTGACCTTGATTATTACGAAGTGGACGGAATATTTTATGTTATAGCCCATCTCGCATTAAAACCAATTATCAAATAAGAAGTTTTCGGCAAACTTAAAGAAACAGTTGACCTAAAGACAAAAAAGCACGCCTTACAAAAATATGTAAAGCGTGTTTTTAATTTTACTGGCAATATTTTATTTTATATGCTTTTTAAGCTGACGCGCTACTTCCTTTATATCAATAGGCTTTGCAATATGTGCGTTCATACCGCATTCAAAACACCGCTGTGCATCTTCGGCAAAAGCATCTGCAGTCATTGCAATTATCGGAATATCCGAGTCTGCACGGTCAGATTTTCGTATTTCCTCCGTTGCCTCATATCCTGTCATAACAGGCATTCTTATATCCATAAGAATTGCTGAATAATATCCGACAGGCGAATCTTCAAACATATCGACACATAGCTTTCCATTTTCTGCATGGTCAAGCTCAAGTCCAAGTGTAGAAAGCAGCTCGCTAGCAATTTCCCAGTTCAGATAATTATCCTCAGCAACAAGTATCTTAATACCGTTAAAGCTCTCCTTCTTTTCTTCTTTAAAGCTGTTGATTTGATCAAAATCACTCCTGTATTGATTCAAAGCATAAAATAGAGTAGATTTAAACAACGGCTTTGAAATAAATCCATTTATTCCTGCTTCACGAGCGTCATCTTCTATTCCGCTCCAATCATATGCGGAGATCAAAAGTATCGGAATGTTTTCTTCAATATAATTGTTGATGGCACGGGCAGTTTCTATTCCGTCAAGTCCCGGAAGCTGCCAATCTAAAAGAATAATTTGATAACCGTCCTGCTTGTCATGGCGCTCTTTTATCATCTTCAAAGCGTCTTCGCCGTTAAAAGCACAATCCGCATTTACACCGATGCTCTTAAGAGAAGAAGCTGCGCTTTCGCATAGCTGTTTATCGTCATCTACAACCAGAATATTCCAGTTTGGAAGAACCATTTCATCTCTCGGAATTTGAACCTTTTCCAAATCGAGAACAACATTAAACTCTGTTCCTTTTCCAAGCTCGCTCTCAACTTCTATAGTACCAAACATAGCGTCTACTATATGCTTTGTAATCGCCATTCCGAGTCCGGTGCCCTCAGTTTTATGAACTCTTTTTGAATCCTCACGGGTAAACGATTCAAAGATTTTTTCTTTGAATTCTTTCGACATTCCTATACCGCTGTCTTTTACGGATATATGCAACCTGACAAATTTTTCAGAAATAGGTGAAGGCTCTTCAAAAAGAGAAACGTGAATTGTTCCCTCGTCAGGTGTGAATTTAATTGCATTTGAGATCAGATTAAGAAGTACTTGGCTGAGCCTTACCCCATCACACCATACATTTTCATAGTCGATATCATGAATAAAAACATCAAAATTCTGTTTCTTAGCCTTTATCTGCGGCTGAATGATGTTTACTAAGCTGTCTAATACCTCCTTTAAAGAAACCTGATACATATTCAAAATAAGCTTTCCGCTTTCGATTTTTGACATATCAAGAATATCATTAATAAGTCCAAGCAAATGCTTACTTGACAAGGTGATTTTTTTAAGACAATTTTCTACCTGCTGTTTATTATCCATATTTGCAGATGCAATTGATGTCATACCGACTATTGCATTCATCGGAGTTCGTATATCGTGGCTCATGTTCGACAAAAATTCACTTTTAGCCTTATTTGCCCGTATCGCTTCTTGTCTGGTTGTTTCAAGCTCACGAATATGGCTTTGAGTCAATTTAAAGTAAACTGCAAATATAGTTATCAACGTTACCAAAACAACTGCTATACATACAATAAGCATATTAATTCTCTGACTGCTTAAGCTGTTGATCGTTTCGTCAAGCGTGCCATACGGCATAATAGTTACTAAAAACCATTCAGAATAAGGAAGAGAAGAACAGTACATATGTCTGCGTTCATCACCGATAATAAGAACTGTAGAATAGTCCACACCGTTTTCCATAGCGTTTTTAAGCTCTTCTATGTATTGCTCGTGATTCTGACCGTTAAGATCTGAAAATACGCCTTCTATTTGATTAAAGTAATTATTTCCGTACTCTTCTGCATTTCGTATAACATAATTTCCGTCTTTGCGAATAATATGAGAACTGTCTCTTATACACATCTCCGAGCCCACGAG
>USCU01000128.1 GCA_900553335.1 uncultured Ruminococcus sp.
TCTACACAGAGTAGATCGTCGGCAGCGTCAGATGTGTATAAGAGACAGGTACAACAAATCTGATCTCTTTTAAGGGACTTCAGCCGAATAAGACCTATTATATCAAAACAGCGTCGTATGTAAAAAGCGGAGGAAAGATATACTATTCCGCCTCACAGACAACTAAATTAAAAACCGCAGCGCTTCCGACTCCTTCGGTGAAAACGAAAAACGCTTCAGAGAATACAGCATCGGTAACGTTTAAACCGGCGAAGTGTGTTAAGGGATATGCTTTTAAGGTTTCGACAGATAAGAATTTTAAGACATATAAGCTTGTTAAGGGAACAAGCACAACTCAAAAGATCACAGGGCTTAAAGCAAATACAACCTATTATGCAAGAGTTTATACTTATTTAACAGTAAACGGTAAAAACTATTATTCTATGTACGGTTCGTACAGCTTTAAAACAAAGGCATATGCTTCAGCTCCAGGCGGAGTTGCTATTACGAACGGAATGTATCAGACCTCTTGGAACACATGGGCTCCGCAGTATACTATAAGCTGGAAAAAATCAAGCGGTGCAGTGAAATATGCGGTTTATGCAAACAGCAAGCGAGGCGATGGATATAAAAAGATTGCTACCGTTTCTTCAACCAGCTATACGGTAAAAAATCCTTCCGTAGGTAATCATTATTATATCATAAAGCCTATATCATCGAGTGGAGTTGAGGGCTGCAAATCGGCAACAAAGGGAATGAGATACGTCGGTATTTTTTCAACTACCGGATATTGTGCTGGTGCCGGCGCACGAACGGCTGACGGAAGCTACTGCGCTCCGGGGCATACTGTAGCGATGGGGAAGGCATATGCTTTCGGAACAAAAATCAAGATCGGAAATCACACCTGTACCTACGAAGTTGAGGACAGAGGAGGTGCGGTAACAAATTCTGTTATCGACATTTATTTCAGTTCATACAGAGAGGCCTGTAACTGGGGAAGAAGATGGATTCCGGTTTATCAGATATTACTTTAACAATTTGATTACTCAGACAAGGAAATTGCGTTTGCAATTTCCTTGTTTTTTGAATATAGCTTTTAGGTTTTGGTGTTTAATAAAACCGAAATTAAGCTTCTGTATGATCGCATAAGCAGAAGTTTTGAATAACCGATCAGCTCTTGAAAAAAATAAAAAAGTATGATATAATTAACTCTGTCGAAATAAGCTTTGCTTGATTTGGCCGTGGGTATTGCTGATTTTAGCGATATAGTAAAAAGTTTTAAAGCGAGGATGGTGTAAAGATGGCGCTTCTTGAATCAGGAGAAATGTACTTAGAAACGATTTTGGTGCTTACAAGAAAGCTTGGAACGGGGAACGTCCGTTCGATTGATATTGCGACCGAATCAGGGTATTCAAAGCCGAGTGTAAGCCGTGCGGTTGGGATTTTAAAGGACGGCGGTTTTATAGAGGTTTCAGACGGAGGGTTCATTACTCTTACTGAAACGGGAAGGGAGATTGCTTCGACCATTTATGAGCGCCATGTCCTTCTTACTGATTTTTTTATCAAAATCGGTGTGGACAAAGATATTGCCGCTGCTGATGCTTGTAAGATTGAGCATTGTTTAAGTAAGGAAACATTTGCTAAGTTTAAAGAACACGTTAAGAAGCTGGATTGAAAAAAGTATCGAAATTCTTATCACCTGCCGTAGATTCCCGACAGGTGTTTTTATTTTTTATCCAAGAATGTTGTACGAATATTAACGGACTATTCGTTTTAGTAACAATATATTTTTATTTTGGCGTAAAAAGCTTTTTGCGTTGTCAAAATGCCCTAAAAACAATAATTTATTTCGTCGAAATGACGAAGTGGTTTTTAGGAAAAACGCTTGACTTATACACTGAAAAACCGATATAATTTAAAGTAAGTATAACTAAATTGATTGAAGAATGTGGGTAGGCAAAATATCCGAACACCTTGATATTTTGTGGAAGCTGCCTTTGTGGGAGAGAGTTGTTTTTGTGTTTCAGATAAAGTGGATATGGGAAAATCTTAAAGGGTACAGAGGAAGATTTATCTTCGCAGTAGGTTTGTCAATTGTATGTAATACGCTTATACTTGCGACTCCTATTTTATCGGCGCTTATAGTTGATAATTTTATTACTTCCGATAATGCTCTTTATAATATAACTAATAAAAAGGGATATTTAATAGCTCTTTTGATAGCGCTGGTTGCATTTACATCGTTAAAATCTTATATTCAGTATGTATGCTGTATGTCTTATGAGAAATCATCTCAGGGAGCAGTTTATAAAATACGCTCAAAGCTTTTTCGAAGCGTACAGAATCAGGATATGAGGTTTTATGATGAATACCGTACCGGAGATCTTATGACCAGACTCACAGGTGATCTTGACATGGTACGTCATATGATAGCATTTGTATTCAGAGGATTAGTGGAATCGCTTACGCTTTTACTGGCAGCGGTCATATACTTTTTTGCCGTAGACTGGAAAATGGCAATATGTGTTTTGGCGCTAACACCTGTGATATTTGTAATTTCTTTAAGACTTAAAAAGGTTGTTGGACCTGTATATGTGAAGCTTCGTGAAAAGCTTTCTGCAATGAACACTGCGGCTCAGGAAAATATATCCGGAAACAGGGTTGTAAAAGCTTTTGCAAGAGAAGAGTATGAAATAGAAAAATTTGACAGGATAAGTAAGGAATACGCTGACGCCAATAAGAATGCATCGCTTAAGTGGCTTCAGTATTCACCGTATCTTGAAGGACTGGCGCTTTGCTTGTCTGCCGTAATGCTTTTGTCAGGAGGACTTTTTCTTATTTTCGGAAGCATTACAATGGGAGAGTACATAGCGGTTTCGGGACTTATATGGGCGGTTACGGATCCTATGAGAAGGCTCGGAATGTATATAAACGACACGCAGAGATTTATGGCGTCGGCTATGAAGATAATTGACGTGTATTACAAAAAGCCTATCATTAATACTCCCGATAACGCATATGCCCCTGAAAAAATTAAAGGAGGGGTAGAATTTAAAAATGTTTCATTCAAATATGACGGCGCTGATGTTTTAAGGGATATTTCTTTTGAGATCAAACCCGGGGAAACGGTTGCTATCATGGGTGAAACAGGAAGCGGAAAAACAACTCTTATAAATCTCATTCCAAGATTTTATGATGTTTTAAAAGGAGAGGTTTTGGTAGACGGGGTAAACGTCAGAGATTATTCTCTCAAGTCACTCAGAGAGAATATATCAATAGCGACTCAGGATGTTTTTTTGTTTTCGGATACGATTGACGGCAATATCGCCTATGGAGATATGGATATGTCAGATGAGGAAGTGAAAAAATGTGCAGACCTCGCTTGTGTAAACGAGTTTATAGACAAAATGCCTGAGGGATATGACACGGTAATAGGCGAACGTGGAGTCGGGCTTTCCGGCGGACAAAAGCAGAGGATCTCGCTTGCAAGAGCAATTGCCGTCAAGCCGAGTATTTTGATTTTGGACGATACCACCTCAGCGGTTGACCTTGAAACGGAAAGCTATATTCAAAATAGCTTGCGAAGCCTTGATTTTGAGTGTACAAAGATAATTATTGCACAGAGGATTTCTTCAACAAGGGACGCTGACAAAATAATTATCTTGGAAGGCGGAAGGATAAAGGAAGTCGGAACACATAAGGAACTTTTAGAAAAAAAGGGATATTATTACGATGTGTTTATGCTCCAAAACGAAGGCCTTGAAAGGGGTGGTGAATAGTGGCGAGAAACAAATATAATGTTGACGAAGCGCTCGAAACACCTTTTGATATAAAGCACTTAAAAAGATCGTTCGTATATATGAAAAAACACCGCAGGAAAATGTTTTCAGCGCTTATTTTAAGCGTGCTTGCGGCGATATCCGGCCTTTTAGGTCCTATAATTACACAATATGCGCTTGACAATACTATTCCCCAAAAAAATATTCCCGAGCTTTTACTTCTTGTAGGGCTTTTGATTGTCACTATTTTAATATCCGTTATCTTTTCAAATATACGGGCGAAGATCATGACAGTTGTTGGTCAGGATATAATCTTCGATATCCGTACCGACCTTTTTAAGCATTTGCAGGAACTTCCATTTGAGTATTACGATAAC
>USCU01000129.1 GCA_900553335.1 uncultured Ruminococcus sp.
GATGTTCCCTCCGCATATGCAGGCGGCGGTGTCACTTGATTTTTTCAGCAGGGGATACAATCCACGCTGAAAACGTTGAATAACGGGGCAGCACCCCTTATTAAACATTTTGTGTATCTTGGCTATTGGTGCGCCAAAAAAAATATAAGGAGTTTTAATAATGAGTTTTGAATTTTCAAAAAAGGTATCGGGGCTTCAAGCTTCTGCGATAAGAGAAATACTTAAGTTTACAAGTGATCCTGAGGTTATATCGTTTGCAGCAGGAAATCCTGCTCCCGAAGCGTTCCCGATTGAGGAAATTGACAGAATTTCAAAGGAGATTTTTGAAGCTGATCCGATTCTGGCACTTCAGTATTCTATAACCGAGGGGTATACTCCATTGAGAGATACTTTAAAGCAAAGGCTTAGCAGTGAAGGATGTTTTAACAGCGATACAGATGAGCTGATTATAACCTCAGGCGCACAGCAGGCAAATGAGCTTGCAGCAAAGGTATTGTGCGATGAGGGCGACACTATCGTGTGCGAAGCTCCGTCTTTTATCGGTTCGCTTAATGCTTTTAAATCATATAACGTTGACCTTGTCGGTGTGGAGCTTGAAGAGGACGGCATAAACATAGAGAAGCTCGAAGAGGTTCTCAAGACGAAGAGAGTAAAGCTTATTTATCTTATCCCTAATTTTCAAAATCCAACAGGACTTACGATGAGTTATGAAAAAAGGGTAAAGGTTTTATCCCTTGCGAAAAAATATGACGCTATAATACTTGAAGATAATCCTTACGGTGATCTTCGTTTTGATGGGGAAAAAATTCCAAGCATTAAAAGCATGGATGATGACTCAAGAGTTATTTATTCCGGAACGTTTTCAAAGGTTTTAGCTCCGGGAATAAGAGTGGGATATACCTCAGCTCCTAAGGAAATAGTTGCAAAAATGATAGTCTGCAAGCAGGTTTCCGATGTTCACACAAACATTTGGGCGCAGGTTTTGGCAAACAAGTTTTTAAACGAGTGCGATATGGATAAGCATCTTTCGGGACTTCAGGACATTTACCGTAAAAAATGCGGTCTTATGTTGAGCTGTCTTGAGAAGTATTTTTCCTCAAAGGTTAAATACACAAGACCTGAGGGAGGATTATTCATATGGTGTACGCTTCCGGATGGATGCGATATGATGACATTTTGTAAACGTGCTGTTGAAGAATATAAGGTTGCGGTTGTTCCCGGAACAGCTTTTTTGGTAAGCGAAGAGGAAAAGACTTCATCGTTTAGAATTAATTTTTCAACGCCTACCGACGAACAGATCATAAAGGGCTGTGAGCTTATCGGAGCGCTTTCAAAAGAAATGTTCGGAGAATGATTTGACTAACTATATTTTAAAATAAGGAGTTTTTAGTATGGATAAGGATAAGAAGTTGATTTTAAGTCTTATACAGCCGTCAGGAAAATCTTTCACGCTTGGAAATTACATAGGCGCTATATCCAACTGGGGAAAGCTACAGGATGAGTACAACTGTGTTTACGGAATTGCTGATCTTCACGCTATAACAGTAAAGCAGGACCCTGTTGAGCTTCGCAGGAATTCTATGTCTGCTTATGCGCTTATGTTAGCCTGCGGAATAGATCCCGAAAAATCTGTTGCGTTTTTCCAAAGTCATAACAAGTGCCATGCGGAGCTAAACTGGATATTGGCTTGTTACACTCAGTTCGGAGAGCTTTCACGTATGACTCAGTTTAAGGATAAGTCTGCAAAACACCCTGATAATATAAACGCAGGACTTTTTACATATCCTGTCTTAATGGCGGCCGATATTTTAGCGTATAATGCTGATCTTGTGCCTATTGGAATTGACCAAAAGCAGCATTTAGAGCTTGCAAGAAATATTGCACAGCGGTTTAATTACGTTCACGGCGATTTCTTCAAAATTCCGGAAGCTTATATTCCACAAGTCGGTGCAAAGATAAAGTCACTTGCCGATCCAACTAAAAAGATGAGTAAGTCAGATGAAAATCAAAACGGATGCATATTTGTTCTTGATGATAAAGACACGATAATCAGAAAATTCAAAAAAGCTGTAACCGATTCGGAAGCTGAAGTTAGGTTTGCCGACGGTAAGGATGGAATCAACAACCTTATAACTATTTATTCTACAATTACTTCAAAAAGTATTTCGGATATAGAATCCGAGTTTTCAGGAAAAGGCTATGGAGATTTTAAGCTTGCTGTAGGAGAGGTAGTTGCCGATAAGCTGGCTCCTATAAGAGCAGAGCATGAAAAACTTATGGCTGACAAATCGTATTTGAAAGAGTGCTATACAAACGGTGCTGAGAAGGCTCAGAAAATTACACAGAGAACTCTTACAAAGGTATACAGAAAAGTAGGATTTGTTGACGCAAGATAAATTACTAAGGAATAGGACTAAATGAAAAGCGCACTTTTAAAAGATACTTTTTTAGAAATAAAAAATTCTTTTGGACGTTTCATAGCAATTTTTGTAATAGTTATGCTTGGAAGCGGATTTTTCACCGGACTTAAAGCAACAATGCCCGATATGATAGATACGGCATCTGAATATTTTGAGGACAACAATCTTTGTGATATAACGCTTCGCTCTACATACGGTGTAAAGTATGATGACGTCCGAATAGTGAAAAATGCAGAGAATGTCAAAGGAGTTATGCCCGGATATTCTAAAGATGTTTATTATTCGTATGAGGGAAAGAATCTTGTACTAAAGGCGATTTCATATAATAGCGATCCAAGCGTTTCAGATGTAAATATATTAAACAAACTCGTGATTTCCGAGGGAAGACTTCCCCAAAAAAGCGGAGAATGTGTAGTTGAGAAAAAATTCAGTTCTCCTGATACATTTAAGGTCGGAGAGAAGCTTAAGCTTATAGAGCCAGACGAATCAAAGCCGCTTTCTGATAGCTTTAAAAACAATGAATATGAAATCGTGGGAATTGTAAGCTCGCCGATGTATATAGGCTATGAAAGAGATAAAACAAATGTCGGAAACGGTTCCGTTGACAGCAATATTTTTATTATTGAAGAGGATTTTGTTTCGGACTATTATACTGAGCTTTATGTCACTTTAAACGGCGCTTCGGATTATGATCCGTTTTCGGATGAATATAAAAGTTTTGTAAAACAAAACTCAAAAGCAGCGGTTAAGGCATTTGAAAAACTGGAAGAAAAATCAGTGATTCCGCAATGAAATAAGGACTAGAATCAGAAGTATGATAAACGGAATTTTAAATATTTACAAAGAAAAAGGTTATACATCGCATGATGTGGTGGCTCGTCTTCGGGGAATCTTCGGACAAAAGAAGATCGGTCATACCGGAACGCTTGACCCGGATGCGGAAGGAGTGCTTCCGGTATGTCTTGGACGGGCAACAAAAGTATGTGATCTGCTGACAGATAAAGATAAAACGTATGAAGCGGTGCTTTTGCTTGGAAAAGAAACAGATACTCAAGATATTACAGGGACTGTTTTAAAAGAATGTGATCCATCGGAAATCACTGAAGAAACAGCAAAAAAATGTATTGAAAGTTTTATAGGGGAATATGATCAGATTCCTCCTATGTATTCTGCACTAAAAGTAAATGGAAAAAAGCTTTATGAATTGGCTCGGGAAGGGAAAGTCGTAGAACGGAAAAGCAGAAAAGTACAGATTTATGACATTCGGATCAAGGAAATGAAACTTCCTCGCATACGGATGGAAGTTTCTTGTTCAAAGGGAACATATATCCGTACTTTATGTAATGATGTAGGAGAAGTTCTTGGCGTTGGCGGATGTATGGAATCACTGCTTCGTACAAAAGTCAGTCGGTTTGAGTTAAAAGACAGTATGAAGCTTGCAGATATTGAAAAGGCGAAGAATGAAGGAAGGACAGAAGAAATAATATTGCCTCTGGATGAAGTATTTGTCGAATATCCTAAGATAATCGTAACAGGACGCCAGGCTCAGTTGGCATATAACGGAAATCCTTTTCCGAAAGAGTCTGCGAAAAATTTGATTTTACCCGGAAAAGACGGAGGAGAGGATGATCTTTCCGACATTTTTTCTAGATATAAAAAATATAGAGTATACGATGAGCAGGGACGGTTTATCGCTATATACT